>JBBQYG010000001.1:0-85726 GCA_038208905.1 Candidatus Sumerlaeia bacterium
CTGGACGTTGGAGAAATTCACGAACATGCCCTGTGCCGTTTCGGGGCGCAGGTACACCGTTGCGGCACTGTCGGCCACGGGGCCGAGCTGGGTCTGGAGCATCAGGTTGAACGGACGCGGCTCCGTCAGCACGCCGCCGTCATCGGGAGAGAAGCGCCCCTTGCGCGTCGAACCCTCGACCTCCTCCAGCTTCACCCGCTCGTCGGTGATGCCCAGATGCTTCTTCCAGTAGGCCTCGTAGAACTCCTTCGCCTTCTTCTTGGAGCCAGCCCAGATCTCCGCCTTCCCATAGGCGACCGGATTCGCCTCCTCGGTCGCGTTGATCACGCGATAGGCGGTGCATTCGGTCTCCTCGATGTGGTCGGCGCGATAGCGCTTCCTCGACGGCCCGAGTGAATCCGACAGCGGGTCGCTGAACGTATCCACATGGCCCGACGCCTTCCACGTCCGCGGGTTCATGAGGATGGCGGATTCAAGGCCCTCCACGTCGTCGCGCTCATAGATCATCGACCGCCACCACGCGTCGCGGACGTTGCGCTTCAGCTCGATCCCGATGGGGCCGTAGTCGTAAGTCCCCGCCAGGCCCTCGTAGATCTCGGAACCGGGAAAGATGATCCCCCTCCTCTTGCAGAGCGAGACGATCGTCTCCAGATTGACGTGACAGCGTTCGGCGGCGGCTTCGGACATGGCGCGACGGCTTCCTTGCAACGATTCTCCGAGGCGGGCGCATACCGCCCACCCCCGGGCCCGGGAACAGTATGGAGCACCCCGGGGGGCGTGAAGGGGAAAGTGACGGCGCTTGCCCTTGCGACGGGGGTGGCGCTCCATTCACTCAAGCGCTGGTGGTTGCCCAAAGTCTCGCCCGGCGGCGTGCCGGGACCATCGTCCCGGCAGGGACGAAACAATCGTAGCCCCGGACTTCAGTCCGGGGAAGGTGGCAATGAAGGAGCCGGACCCCGGACTGAAGTCCGGGGCTAGGAATGTTCCACCGCTCCCGTGGCGATCCGTACCCTCCAGCGTGATCGATGTCGGCGAATACTTTCCGCTCGAAAGCAAATGAAAGACACCCCCCCGTGAACGCCGTCGTCATCGCCACCTATAACGAATCCCTCAACGCGCCCGCCATCGTGCGGGAGATCCGCGCCGTGGCGCCCGACGTGGCCGTGGTGATCGTGGACGATAACTCGCCCGACGGCACGGCCGATGCCGTCCGCGCGCTGGGGCTCCCAGGCGTCCATGTCCTCGTGCGGCGCGAGGCCCGGGGATATGGCACCGCCGTCCGCGACGGGCTGATCAAGGCGATCCAGCTCGGCGCCGACCGCATCGCCACCATGGACGCCGACTTCAGCCACGAGCCCAAGTCGCTCCCCGCGATGCTTGCCGCGCTCGACGACGCCGACGTCGCCATCGGCTCGCGCTATGTCGGCGGCGTCCGCGTCATCAACTGGCAGATCAAGCGCCTCCTCCTCAGCCTCTTCGCCAACTTCTACGTGCGGACGATCCTCGGCCTCTCCACCAACGACTGCACCTCCGGCTTTCGCGCCTACCGCGCCCCGATGCTGCGCCGCATGGGCCTGCGGACACTCCAGAGCAACGGCTACTCCTTCCTCGTCGAAATGCTCTGGCGCGCCCACCGCCGCCGCGCCCGCCTCGCCGAAGTCCCCATCGTTTTCGTCGAGCGCCGCGAAGGCGAATCCAAGATGAGTAGCGCCGTCATCGGCGAGAGCGTCCTGATGCCGTGGAGGCTGAGGCTTGGCGGCGGGCGGTAGGATTGCAAGTTTTCCAGTGGGCACTGTATCTTGATGGACGAAATGGACCCGATGGACGCTATGGACGTTCATCATGTCCATTTTGTCCATGATAGCGGCTATGCATGGTAATGGAATACTCTATGAATCGAGGCTTTGTATATATCGCTCGTACTGCCGAGGCAGCACGCGTTGGAGGCGCTTCTCCAGCCAGCGCGCCAATGCCAGCCTCGTGAAGGCGACCAAGTATTCGATGCACGCGAAAATAAACAAGACGCCTGGCGTGCTTGCCATCCAGAAGCACAGCCACAGCCTCGCCCATCCGAACGCCCCGCACCACCCGACGAGCACAAAAGTGAGGACGCCCCCGGCGATGCGGCGGCTCTGGGAGCCCTTGAACTGCGCCACGTTGGCGAGACACAGTGCGCGTACCTGAATCCCGCGTCCGTAACTGAGCGCCATGGAATAAGAGGCGAAGGCAATTCCCGCAACGTGAAACCAGAATCCCTCGGCATGTCTAAAGTCGGTCGGTACATCGAGGAGGAAGCCAACGGAGTCATCAAGCGATTGGATCATTGCCTCGGTTCCAAAGGAACCTGCAAGAAACAACGCGGGAAAGATTACGCCGGCAGCGATGCTCGCGCGTCGACCGAGGCCGTGTATATACCGGGTCACCGCGCCGCTGTACCGGAAGTATTCCAGGGGCGTCAGCAACACCTCGGGCATCATCGGAGAACGGTCGATCCGTGCGCGCAGCGTGGAGCCAAGGGCCGGGGCAATGAAGGCGAGCGATAGCAGAACAAGGTAGGCCAGAGCGGGGATGGATTCCTGGATGCTGGAGAACAGGCCATCCGCATTGCCAGACCATTCTGCAAGGGCCGATGCGATCAGCCACAGAACTGGAAAGGCGAGCAGCGCGGTTGTCAGAATATCGTAGAAGAAGTCGATCCGCCACCGCCTGCGCGCCCGCAAGTAGCCGATCCACGGATTCTCCACCTCCGCCGCGTGATCCAAGCTGTGTTCTTTGGTCGGTGTTTTCCCAATCAACAGCGGTATCCTGGCCCGATCACGCTTGGGATGGAGGGAAGCGGTCGTACCTCAATTGATCGTGGGCGGCTTGAGGTCCAGGTACTTGGCGGGGACTTCCACACTGTTGTTGTCGATCGCGATGGAGAGGTCGTCCTGGGTGTGGGGGCTGCGGTCGATGCCGGTGCTGTAGATGGCGCGGTCGTCGCGGCGAAAGCCGACGGGGGTGCCCCAGCCGTCGAGGGGGTTTCCGTCCTCGTCGGTGGCGAAGCTCATGACGACGAACTCCTCCTTGGCGACCTCCTTGAGGGTGAATGGTAGCCGACCCTCCATCGCCTCGAACCGAACCATCGCGCCGCCGAGATTCTGCAGCATCTCCACCGTGCCCGTGTACGCGTCATAGTCGTTGGGCCCCTTGGGCTCCCCGCGGTCGCGGAGTCGCAGAAGAGGCGAGCGCGTCGGCGGTTCCGAGGGAGCGGCGGACTCGGTGCCGTCGCCACCGCCAAAGATCATCATTGCAACCACGGCCACGGCAAGCAGGCCGGCGCCCGCCACCATGCCGATCTTTGCGGGGGTCCATCCGCTGGGCTCCTCCACCTGCTGGTCATAGGGGACAACGCCCGCGGCGTGGCGGACGGCCACGCCCTGGGGCGGGGCGGAGAGCCCGCCCCGCTGGGCGGCCATGCTGGGCGGAGCGGGAAAGGCGCCGCTGGGTCCCGAGTGTATATGCGGCACAGCGCCCGCCTCGTTCCCCACCACGGCCCCGTGCTCGCGCGTGGAGCTTTGCAGGCGGACGCGCTTGATGTCGCCGAGCAGCGCCTCGTAGTCCTGGTACCGCTCGTCCTGGTCCTTCCTCATGCAGCGACCGATGATCTCGTCGAACTCGATGGGGACCTGATGGTTGATGGTCCGCATGGGGACCAGGGGCGACATGACATGCTTCATCATGATCTGGACATGGGATTCGGCGGTGAAGGGGGGCCGCCCGGTGATGATATGGTAGAACATCGCGCCGAAGGCGTAGATGTCGGCGCGATGGTCCACCGTGCGGCCCTGGCCCTGCTCCGGCGCCATGTAGCTGGGCGTGCCGAGGACCATGCCCTCCTGGGTCATGTAGCTGTCCTCGAAGAAAATCTTCGCCAGCCCGAAGTCCACCACCTTGGCCTCGCCCGCCGTGTTGATCATGATGTTGGCGGGCTTGATGTCGCGATGGATGATGTTAAGCCGCTTGGCGGCCTGAAGGGCGCTGGCGACCTGCTCCATCCATGCGGAGATCTGGGTAAAGGAAATCGGCGTGCGGTTGCGGATCACCTGCATCAGCGAGCCGCCATCGATGTACTCCATCGCGAGGAACGGCTGGCCGTTGTCCGCCAGTCCCACCAGGTAAACTTGGGCGATGTGGCGATGGGAGACGGCGGCGGCGGCGCGGGCCTCGCGCTCGAATCGCTTGAGCGCGTCCTCGTCGGAAACGAGGGCGGTGTCCATCAGCTTGAGCGCCACCTTGCGGCGCAGCGCCTCGTCGTTGGCGAGCAGCACCAAGCCCATCCCGCCGCGCGACAAAGCGCGTTCCACGCGATAGGGGCCGATGTACTTTCCAGTCCAGGCCTCGGCCTCGGCGGCGCGGCCGCCAACGTCCACGGCGAGTGGAATACGGTCTTCGGAGACGGGGCGGAGCCGCGAATCCTCGTAGGGCGGAATATAGTCCGGCGTGGGCGGTGTGGGGATCGCCTCGCTGGATGGCGGCGGGGCAAAGGGGAAGGCCTTGTTGGGGTCGCCGCCGCCGGGTGGGGGTTGGGTCATGGGGGTGGTGGCCTCGGGGGTTCGCTCACATTAAGCGATGGCCCATGATACCGTTGCAGCCAAAATTTGGCAGCAAGCCAACTTTTCCATGGGAAGCGGGGGTTGGCCGAGCCCGACGGACTAGCCGGAGACCTGCACCTCGAGTTTGTCGCGGCCCTGCTCCCGGACAATGTAGAGCGTGGGGAAGGGGCAGCGCCGGATCACCTCGAGCACCTGATCGCGCGAGGCCGACGTCTCGACGACGAGCACGGCGCTGGAGCCGAACTTCTTGCGCAGTTCGATCGTGGTGTCGCTGCCAAGGCTGCCAAGGTGCTGGGTGATGATCCTGACCAGCTCGTCGCTGACGCCGGTCAGCAGGATCTTGTACCCGCCCGCCTTGGCCTGAACGACTTGCGGCCAAAAGGCGCGATAGTCGGCGATGAAGTCCTGGGCGATGTTCTGGGAGGCGCGGTCGAGGGCCGAGCTAACCGCGTCGCCCCGATCGCGGGCGGAGGCGGAGCCGCGGGCGGTGACGCTCAACAGCTTCTCTCCCGTGTCCACGCGGATCATGTGGATTTCCATCTCGGTGTCGTAGAAATAGAAGGTGTCGAGATAGACCTTACGTTCTTCGCGCAGTGTCGTGCGGGCCCTGCCGGTGAAAATGATCTCGATGTTGCGGCGCTCGGCGGCGATGCGCGCCTGCTCGAAGGCCACGGGGTCGTCGAATACGTTGGTGCCGGAGGAGGGCGCTTCGATCGTGCCCTCGTAGCTCTTGATCCCCTGCGCCGCCAGCGCGGACTCGAGAATCTGGCGGGCCGGCGCCTCGGGGATCACCTGTCCGTCGAGCTGCTCGTCGATGAACACGGCGAACAACGGCCTGTGGGCGGGCTTGTAGGTGAATTTCTTCTCCTTCAAGTCGGCCACCAGCTTCGTATAGTCGATGTACACGCGCGAATTGAGGACGGTGACGCCGCCGGTGAAGTTGTCCTGCATCACATCCACGCCGCTCACGAAGTTGTCGGCATAGGTGCGAAGGTACTTCTCGAGCAGGCCGTCGGCCCGGAAGAGGACATCGTCCAGAAGGACGCGCCCCGCGGTGGCGACGACGGCATCCTGCTTGGCTGCAAGCTCGGCGTCGGCGCGGGTGGCGCCCCGCGAGATGGTGGTTACGGAGACCTGATTCTCGTCCAGCGGCGTGACGAGCAAGGCGGGCGCCGGGCGGGCGCCGAGAAGCATGACCAGAAGGATCAGGACGATCGACTTGCGAATCACGGTATATCCTTCTCGCGCGAGGGGTTAGCGCCTACGAATGACACTGCGGGACACGTGGATTGACGGTCTGGCCGCGCCGTGGGGGTGTCAACGTCAAACGCCCTACAGGCCGCCGAACTGGGATTGAAGCGTCCCCCGCAGGAAAAACAGGCCGATGTTGAGGAGGATTTCCGTCCAGACCAAGCCCGTCAGCACACCCTTTGCCGGGCCATCGTATTTGCCAAGGAAAAAAGCCTTCGCGAACGAGCCGCAGAGGCAACAGGACAGAACGATCAGTGCGATGCCCCAGCCCGTGAAGCCGTTCTTGAAGGCATAGCTTACGAGCCAGATCAGCGTGACAAGATAGATCAGAAGGTAGATACCGCTCAATCCCACGGCCGCTATCAGCAATCCGGCAGAGGGCCCTTCGGTGGCGCTGTCAGCCTCGTCGAGAAGTTCGTCAAAGGGGGTGGACCCCGCGGCGCCGCTGGCAAGGCGCTCCTCCACGCGTTTGGCGATCAATTCCTCCCGGCTTAATCCTTCTTCCGATGGGTCTGCTTCACCAACCGCTTCGGTGTCGGGGGCCGGGGCGGCGCCGAACGGATTGTCAGCGACGGGCGCGGCGGCGTCTTCGGGCGGAGGGAACGCGCCAAGGTCGGCTGGTGGCGCCGCCGGGGTGGGCGGAATCACCGTGGAGCGAGTGAACCCGCGTATGACGTTGGTGGCGAGGTAGTACTCCTCTTCCTCCCCCAGCGGGCGGGCGCGGAACTTTCCCGTGGAGTACTCGAAGACCAGGGAACCCTGATAGAGCGCGGCGTCCTCGGGCATGCCCACCACGAGGTCGTAGTGCCTGCCCTCTCCGTTGTCGCCAAAGATGATCTGCTCCGCCTGGGCCACGGGGAGCTTGTAGGCGGCGCCGTCGGCGAGGCGGATATTGAAGGTGCCACCCCCGGGGGCGGGATCGAAACTCTCGATCACGAGGCCCGATTGCTGCAACGTCGAGCCGTCGGTCATGCGCGCACGCACGCTGTCCGCGCCGGCAAGGGCGGGAAGCAGGAGCAGGACGAGGAAGAGGAGCCCGGACAGAAGGTGGGGCGGGCGCTTCCCTTGGCGCGGGGGCATCTTGATGGCACTCCGTGGGGTCATTGTCCCCTCTGCTCGCGTTGGAACCGCAGGATGATATGCAACGTGGGATGGACCCGGCACCGCCTTGGGGCAAGTCGAGTTTCGGCAAGCGGGAGCCCGTGCGAGCCCCGTGGCGGCGTAAAAGCGAAAAATCGATTCCCTCTTCTCCGAAAAAGACTTGCCGTGGTCCTTCGCGTGAACCTAACGCTCTCGCGAATCTGGTCCCAACACGCGCGCCAATGTCGGCAGAAAATGCCAGCACCAATCGCGCAGTGGGAACGGATCCCGTTGGCCACAATCTCTCGCTCTCGCTCCAGGAGGACGTTCCCATGCTGTTCCGCTCCCGCTCCCTTGTCATCGCCCTCGTCATCCCCGGCGCCCTCGTGGCCACGGGCTGCATGAAGGCCAAGCCCAAGCCCGAAAACCGCACCCCCCTGACCACCGCCATGAACGGCTCCGGCAGCGGCATCGAGAAGTCTTCCTTTACCCCGACCACCTGGGACGCCACCGGCGGCGCGCCTGGCGAGGGCGGTTTCGGCGCCTCCGGCACGATGGCCCCCGGCAGCGGCTCCGGCTTTGGCGCCGACGGCAGCGCCACAGGCTCGGGCACCGGCTCGCTCGATTCCGCCACCGGCGACCTGATGAATACCGCCAGCACCGCGGGCGTTGACTCCGGCCTCTTCGTCTCCGAGCTCGAGATGGTCCACTTCGAGTTCGACAGCGACCAGATCAGCCCTGACTGGGCCGCCGTCCTCGACCGCCACGCGACATGGATCAATGGCAACGGCAAGGTCATGGTTCAGGTCGAGGGCCATTGCGACGACCGCGGCACCGAGGAGTACAACACCTCTCTGGGCCAGCGCCGCGCCGACACCGTCCGCACCTACCTCAGCCAGAAGGGCGTCGATGCCAACCGCCTTTCGACGATCAGCTATGGCGAGCTTCGCCCGCTGAACTTCGACGCCACCGAGGAGGCGCACGCGCTCAACCGCCGCGCCATGTTCCTGGTTTACGAAACGGACAACACGGTGGCCTCCGCGCCCGCCGGATTCTGAAAATCTACCACACGAAAGAGAACCATCGCTCCATGATCCGCTCGCTCCCGCTCCGCTCCCTGCTAGTCGCCCTCAGCCTCGTCGTCGTCGCATCCGGCACCATTGGCTGCGCCGCCAAGAAGAAGCCCGTCGTCTCCACCGGTTCCGCCACGGGCCGCGGTACTTTCTCTGGCACCGGCACCGGCACCGGTGCGCCGGGCGAGTTTGATCCCACCGCCGGCGGCACCCTTACCGACGAGGAGGCACTTGCCCGCCTCCGTGCCCAGGAAGCCGCCCGCAATGCCGCCGGCGGGAACAACCCGCAGATCTATGGCGGCGAGAAGTCCGCCGTCGGAACGCCGATTCCCGACCTCGGCATTGTGTACTTCGGCTTCGACAGCGACGTGCTCGACACCGCGGCGACGATGACGCTCGACAAGAACACGAGCTACCTGAGCAGCCATCCGGAACTGCGCGTCGTCCTGCGCGGCCACGCCGACCAGGAGGGCACCGAGGAATACAACCTCTCGCTCGGCGAGCGCCGCGCCCTGGCCGTCCGCGACCACCTGATCGGCGCTGGCATCGACGGCTCCAAGCTGGAGACCGTCAGCTTTGGCAAGATGATCCCCGCCTCGGAGGGCACCGATGTCGCCTCCCAGGCCCAGAACCGGCGCGTGGAGTTCTTTGTCTATACGGTGGAGTAGCGCCGTAGCGATACGCAGCTTGGGCGCCCGGCGATTCGTTCCGCCGGGCGCCTTTTCTTTTCCCCACGCTGAATCGGAGCAGATGCGATGTCGGTCTTCTCGAATCCCTGGGTCCTTCTCGTCGTTGCCGGGCTGCTGGAAGTGGTCTGGGCAATCGCGCTCAAGCAATCCGATGGCTTCACGCGCCTATGGCCATCGGTCGTCATGCTGGTTGGCCTCGCCGCCAGCATGGTCCTGCTGGCGTTGGCGATGCGGTCGCTCCCCGCGGGGACGGCCTATGCCGCGTGGACGGGCATCGGGGCGGTAGGGACGGTCATCCTGGGGATCGTGATGCTGGGCGAGAGCGCCAGCCCCGCGCGGCTGTGCTGTGTGGCGCTGATCGTGGCAGGGATCGTGGGGCTCAAAGTGGTGGGTTCGTAACCCGGGGATCGGCGTTGCTCCCCCGGGCCCGCTGGGCTTTCATCGCCCCGCCATGCCGATCACGCCACCCATCGACAAGCGCCCCGGCCGGGTGGAACTGTTCGCGTTCTACTATCTGGGCTTCGATCCCGCGGGGAACTATCGCTTCCCCAACGTGCGCCATGTGGCCGCGTTCTACAACGTCAGCCACGATGCCGTGCTGCGCTGGCTGGGCGAGCTGGAGCTCAGCCCCTCGTTCATCCTCAGAAGCCAATACCCCCTTGCCGTGGCACAGGTGGATCTCCAGATGGAGGCGTCCAACCTGACGATGGAGGGCATTCAGGAATATGCCACGGCGATCCTGGCCGATCTGGACAAGGCCCCCGGTGGCAGAAAGCCGTGGGAGGGGGAGTTTTAACGGCAGGGATGAGGGATGAGGCTTAAGGGATGAACGCCTGCGCCCCCCGTCCCATCACCTCGACGACGGATCCACCGCGTCCCGCAGCCCATCGCCAAACAGGTTGAAGGCCAGCATCGTGATGCTAATCGCGATGGCCGGGAATATCAGTTGGTGGGGGGTGGAGTACATATAGGTCAATCCGTCGTTGGCCATGGTGCCCCAGCTTGCCTGCGGGGCGCTGACGCCGAGGCCGACGAAGCCGAGGAAGCTCTCGATAAAGATCGCCTCGGGGATTGCAAGCGTAGCCGCCACGGCGAGCGGCCCCGTGCAGTTTGGCAGGATCTGTTGAATCAGTATCCGGTGATTGCTTTGCCCGATGGAGCGCGCCGCCATCACGTAGTCCATCCGCGCCTGGTTGATGACTTCGCCGCGGGCGAGACGCGCCATCGTGAGCCAGTTGGTGACGCCGAGCGCGAGGTAGATCGAAATGAGGTCCGGCGAAAGAAGCAGCGGCACGTTCTGGCGCCCGCCCATGAGCGCATCGAGATACTGCTTCACAAAAAGCTGAAGCAGGATCACCACCAGCAACAACGGAATGCTGTAGAGGATGTCCACCAAGCGCATCATCATCGTGTCGATCAGTCGGATCCATGCCGAGCTTGAACTGTTGCACCACCCGGCGATGACCCCGAATCCAACCCCGATGACGAGGTTGATGAAGCAACTGACGACGCCAACGGCGAGGCTGATGCGCGCGCCGGCAAATATGCGCGCGAGCATGTCGCGGCCCTGCGCGTCGGTGCCCAGGAGATGACCCTTGGTGGGAGGCTCCGGCATTCCCACCAGCATCTCGTCGATGCTTGCGGGATCGACGCGATGGATCAACGGGCCGAACGCGGCGGAGAGGAACAGGACGATGATCATGAACAGCGCGAGCACCGCGATTCGGTTGCGGAAGAATCGCGCAATGGCCGGGTGGCGCCGACGCCAGCTTTCGCGGGCGGGAACTCCTGCCGGGGTTATTGGTGTGGATCCAGCGGCGCTCAGGTCTGAGCCCCCCGCTCTTTCCGGTTGATGAGCCGATGGAGGCGCGCCGCTCCCGGATGCTGCGCGTATTCATTGAGGAGTTGCTCGCAGAGGAGCCGTGCAACGCTCCCCTGGTGCAGCGCGATCAGGCTTTGGGCGAGCAGGAATCCGCCGTGCAGCTCCGCATCCGTGCGCGAGGCGATGTAGTTGCGCACGGCGCGCACCCAGCGGCGGAGCGCGCGGGTTCCCATCTGGCGGGCACGTTCGATCTGGGCCACCTGCGATGCGGAGGCAAACTCCTCCGCCATGGCCAGATTCCGGACGATATCGGCCCGGTCGCCGGCCTGGCACTGCTCGATATGCCCGAGCCAGGCATAGGCGCCGCCGTCGCAGGGATCGTCGCGCAGGATGTCGCGGAAAAGCTCCGACGCAATGACACCCTCCCCATCGCGGATCGCGTGGACCAGGGCGCGGCGGCGCGCGAGCCAGCGGGCATCGGAAGTCAACTCGACTGTGGAGTGTGTCTCGGGGGGGAGTTCCACCAGCTTGCCGTCGGAATCCGCGAGCCGGAACTCGTGGACGAAACTCGCGCCCACAAAGCTGGAACGAATGGCGAAGTCGTGGCCCAGATGCGAGAGCCGAACGAACGTGTAGGAGACAAGGAAGCGGGATTTCTCCGGCACGCCCTGATCCACGGCGCCGTCGAAGATTTGGGACTCGAGGGAGGCGAGGGCACCCTCGAGATCCTCGTCGAAGGGGAGGAAGAACTGCTGATAATTGACGATTGGAGCCTGTCCGGGGTTGGGCGAAATCCAAATCGACACCACCAGATCGGGAACGTCCGGCCCCCACAGCTCGACCAGAAGGCGGCGCTCCTCGACAATGGCGGAGGAGATAGAGTCCATCGCGGGCGCGACAAATGGGGGCTCGGCGGGGGGATCGTCGGAGCGAATCTCCTCCGCCATCCGCGCGGCGCGGGCGCGATGGTCCTTTCGCATTCCCCAGATCAGGAGAACCGAGAGCAGGACCATCACGAGCGGCACGGCGACCCAGTGCAGCGGCAACACGGCGGAGGACTCCCAATGGATTCTTTCGGCGTTCGCGGGAAGGCCGTTTGGCCACTCCCCTGTGCCAAGTGAAAGCGTGAGGCGCAATCCCCCTTGGCTCAAGACATTTTCCCCGCGCTTTCGCGATTGAGGCGGTGCGGCGATGAAGCGAGCCTTTGGACCGGAGCGTGGGCCGGAAGGCCATGACGCAGCACGGGGAGGATGCGTTGCCCAATCAACCCGCGGAAGCACCCGCATCGCCGATGACCGGGAGCCGCGTCTTTATCGGCGTGAGCGTATTCCTCCTCCTCTTTCTGGCGGGAATGGCTTGGTACATCCACGCCTCGCGAAACGCACGGTCCGCATGGCGTCAGGAAGCGCGAGCCGGCGTGAGCGCCAGCGACGCGCCCAATGCCATCGAGCCGATCCTCGACGCGCTGGACCGGGTGGACTGGCGGGCAGTGCGCGCGTCGGAGGCGCTGCTCAAGCGCACGGCCACCGAAGGCTGGTCCGAAGAGAGTGCCCAGCTCATCCCGTTGATCGCCAACCACCAGCAGGTCCTTTCCCTGGCGATGCGAAGCGCCGCGATCCCGCAATGCCGCCTGCCCCCCACCAGCGATGCCGACGCATCTGTTCCGCGCCCCAACATCGAGGAATTTCGGCTCCTCTCCTTCCTGCTCGTCGCCAACGGCCGGCGCCTGGCCGCGACCGGCCATGCGGAGGAGGCGGCCCAGCGCCTGATGGACGCGGCAATTCTGGGTGTGCGATTCACCCGCCCGCACGCGGAGGCGACCTTGACGTCCCACCTGATCGGAATGACGGCGATGGAATTGGCGATCGACGCGCTGGACGATGTGATTTCCACCGCGGGGGAAATGCCCGCCGAATGGCGCGGCTCCCTTGCGGCGCAACTGGCGGAACTCGATGGCTCCTACTATCCGATCCGCGGGGCTTTTCGCGCCGAGGCGGGAATCTATTCCCGCGAGTTGGCGGCGCGCAGCGCCACCCCCGCCGATCTGGCCGAGGGCCTGCAACTGGCCGGCGCGGTCCTGCCGCAAGGCGCCAACACCGTCGAGGTGGCGGGATCGCTCCACGCGGATGCGCTGACCGTTACGGGCGAGCAGGATCGGGTTTGGGGGGTCCTCGATGGGATATTGGCAATGCCTCCCGCTCGCCAGCCGCGTATCGACCGGGAGTGGTTCGCCCAGGCGTCGCCCAATAGGCTCGTCCAAATCCAGTTCGCGGAGCTGACGCCGCTGATCCTGCGCGAGGGAATCCTGCTGGCGCGGCTGAGGCTGGAACGCGCCGCGCTCCTGCCCGGGGGCGAGGCTCTTCCGGCAGACCCCTTTGATGGCGAGCCCCTGCGCGTCGCGGAGGGTCGCATCTGGTCGATTGGGCCGGACCTTCGGGACGACGGCGGGATGGTGGAGTATGCGCCGGGGAAGGGGCTGGCGAGCGGGGGCGACATGATTGCGACGCGGCGTGCGAGCGGGCAGGCTCCCGGCTTGCCCCATCCCGCGCAACCCGCGAGCCTTCGCCCATGAAACTGCTCGCGTCCATTCTGAAACCGCTTCGCGCGAAGCGCGCACGCCGCCTGCTCGCGACAGGAGCGCCCCGCCGCATCCGCATCCACTCCGTCACCCCGGACCCGGAGGAAAACCCGCGGCTCCACCGAATCGCGTTCGAGTTCCTCGACCCGCCGGGCCCCTGGTCGATGCAGTTCTATCAAGCCGAGCCCTTCAAAAGCAAGCTGCCGGACGCCTTGGCGCCCGGCAGCACGGCATGGTTCTATGAGACCGACGACGGCGCGCGGACCCGTGTGCTCAAGCTGGAGGACGGCACGCCCGTCTGGCCCAGCTAACGCCGATCAGAGCAGGCCCCGCGGACCATAGCGGCGCTTGCGGGCGCTGTAGGTGCTTTCATCCTCCGGCACGGGCCCCGCAGCAGTGGGTAACGCATCCAACGGTGGGGCGGGACGCGGAGCGCGCGGGGCGCTGGGGCGCAGCGCGTCGCTCGGCGGGCGATCGGATGGATTCTCGAACTCGTCGTGAAAGGCGTCCGCGGGACGCGGCCCACCGGCCAGGCCCTCGCGCCGCCACAGGTAGATATAGCCGCGGATGCGAAAGCCCTTATAGTCGGAGACTTCCGACTGATAGGTGTTGGGCTTCACGAATCCCTGATAGTGGCTGTTGATGACGGCATCATACCCCTCCAGCGTGTTCTTGGCGAAGAGCTTGGGGTACGTGGTCTCGTGATAGCGCTTGGCAACCGTCGCCACGAAGTCGGCGATCTGAAGCCCGGCGGAATCCGTTTCGCGCTGGACCATGGGCGAGCCGATGATCGGCTGGGCCTTGCCGTGGGCGCTGAACACGGAGGAAAACTGAATCTCGGAAATCGTCTGCCGCTCGTCGTCGCGCCCGGGTGGAACGATCAACATCCCTTGGCTGCGATTTTCCTTCAGGTGCTGGGAGATCGGCTTCATCAAGTAGTGATACGTCAGCGGGAGGAGCCACTTCGGATGAGCGGGCTTGTCGGTGGTGCGCTTGTCCACAACGACAAGGAAGACCTTTATCTCGAGAGCGGCCGCGATCTTCTCCAGTCCCTTGCAATAGGCGACGGCCCAAGGGCGCTCCGCATTCTTGGGATGCAACAGGTCGTTGGCGTTTACCCGTGTCTTGCCCGGCTGGTAGTTCGCTTTTTGAAAGGACTTTTGCAAACCATTGATTCGCAGCTGGAGAGTCTTCCACTTATCCTCCTGAATGGAAACGCCGGCCAAAGTCCAAAAGGTGCCCGCCGTGGATTCGACGGGCTTGCCCGACTGCTGAAGGAAAATGAGATGCATTCTGGGGATTCTCTGTTGGGGGTGGGGGTTGGGCCTGGGGGGGGCCGGTCACTTTTCCAGTTGATGTTCTAACTAAGTCTCTCTCGTACTTGCCCGGGCGAACAAACAGTCTCTATCATGGAATACCCTGAGAGCAAGTGGAACAATCCGGGCGGTGCAATCTGGTACCCTCTTTTTGCTTCAAAAGGCTCGTTCCGAAGGACTTGCACGACACTTGCGCCCGATCCGAGGTCTAAAACTCTCTTGGCGGGGTACTCGCGGCCCGAATCACATCGCGGGTTCCACGCCAGAGGCCCTCAAGATTCAACAACGATCTCGGTAAATTCATGGAATTCAGGTCTCAGCCCCTCTCCCAACTCGCCCACTACCCCGCCGTTCGGCTGGTGGGTCTGGGATTTTTCCTTGGTCTGATCGGAATCATTTCTGCGCGCCTTGTTCTCTTGACGACCCTTGGCCACGACGACGCGGCGGCGCAGGCCCAAGAAAATCTCTATCAGCAACGACGCCTGACATATCCTCGCGGAAACATTTCGGATCGCAATGGAAATGTTCTTGCGACGAATAAGCGGTGCTACGCGATCCGGTTTTCGCCTTATGGTCAATCCGATGCGGTGGCGGGCGAGGCCCTTGATCGCCTTGCCGCGATCCTGGGCTCTCCGTCCCAAGAGGAGAGGGAGAAGATCCTCGCAGCGCGGCCGCGCTGGACACGGCACCTGATCGCGTCGGGGCTGGGGCAATCCGATGTGATCCCCTTTATCGAGCGACCCCGCGACTATCCCGGAGTGCGCATCCAGGAAGAGTATGCCCGCGTGTATGAGCAGCCGGTGGACTTTGCGTTGATCGTCGGTTTCGTGGGGCGCATCCAGCCCGGCCAGGAAGCAGAGTTCCCCCGCCCCCGCTACCTCCCCGACGACATGGTGGGGCGCAGCGGGATCGAGCGTCAGTATCAGGACCGCCTGGCCGGATCGCCGGGCCGCGAGCGCCTCCAGCGGGACGCGCGCGGCCGCAGCTTGGCGGAGCCCGACGTTCTGGAGCCAAGTCATCCCGGAGAGGACCTGACCCTCGCACTCGACGCCCGTATTCAGACCGTGGCGATGGACCTCCTCAAGGGACACAAGGGGAGCATCGTCCTGATGGACGTGGCGACGGGCGAGGTCCACGCGATGGCTTCGCGGCCAACCTTCGACGCGACGAATCCCGGAGCCATGGAACTGGACGGCGAGCCCGCCGGTTTCGTGAATCTGGCAATGCGCGGCCTGTATCCACCGGGATCGACGCTCAAGGTGGTCTCCGCAATGGCGGCGCTGAAGGAAGGCGTCTCGCCCGCGGAGAGAATCGACTGCCGCGGAAGCTTTCTGGTCGATGGATGGAGCCGCCCCTTCTGGTGCGCCCACCGCGAGGGCCACGGCCCCATGGGGATGGCCGACTCGCTCAAGGCGAGCTGCAACGTGTACTACTACACGATGGCCAAGCGGTTGGGGCCGCGCCCGCTGTTCGAGGCGGGCCGCGAATTCGGCCTGGGCCGTGCCACGGGGATCGACCTTCCCGGCGAGGCGGGGGGCCAGCTCAGCACGATGCCGAATCCCGCTTCGGGAGAGACGACGAACTTGTATATCGGGCAGGGCTCCATGCTGGCCACTCCCCTGCAAGTTGCGCGGATGTATGCGGGGCTTGCCAACGGCGGCGTGCTGCCGGTGCCCCGCGTCGTCATCGGGGGATCGGCGCCAGCGACGGGCGGCGAACGGCTGCCGATGACCGAGGCGCAGCGTGCCGAGATAAACCGCGGTCTATACGGCGCCGTGAACGAGCAGGGCGGCACCGCCGCCAAGGCGGGGATACCGCGCGCGTGGGGAGTGTGCGGGAAAACCGGCACGGCGGAGAACGCCACCGGGGGCGTGGATGCGTGGTTTGCCGGATTCTTCCCGCAGGAGAATCCACGGTTCGCCTTTGCCGTTCACGTGGAAGAAGCGGACGGCCACGGCGGCGACGTGGCAGGGCCTATCGCGCGTGAACTGATTCGCGCGGTGCTTGCGCCGACGGACCAGAAGAGCGTGGCCGCGCTGCCCTAGTGTCGCATCGACCCAGATTCCAGCGATGCAGACTGCATGCAAAGTCAATTCGGTCCATCACGTCCATAAGGTCACAGCTCTCGTTCCTGGGTAGGGGGCACGCTAGGGAGCTTTTTCCAGTTCCTTCGTCACGCGCTCGATGAACTTCTCCAGCGGCCGGTCGGCGACGAACTTCGCGTGGTAGCGCCTTGCCATTTCGAGCGCCTTGACGGGATCGCCGAACTTCTCCTCCATCAGGGCGGCCATGCGGCACACGCCCGTCGCGTCATCCTCCACGTGGTCGTTCCATTCCGCCTTGTTCTCGACGAAGGCACCATTGTAGCGCACGCGCATGACGATCTCGGCCCCCTCGGCGAAAACATCGCGGGCGCGGACCGAGTACTCCAGCAACTTGTCGCCCGCGGCGCCCGTCTCGGCGGGATTCTTTGCCGTCGTGGCATCCGTGCTCGCCACCTCGCGGAGCACCTGACCCAGCATGAAGCGGATGGCGAAGCTGTCGGGATTGTTGGCGACGCCCTCCTCCAGGAACTTCACGCCCTCCTCGGGATTGTGGGTCTTCAGCCACCATCCGCCGATGGCGTAGCAGCGCTCGCAGTTGGGATCGCTGGCGGTCATCAGGCGATACCAGGGGAGCAGTTCCGCGCCGTCGGAGTGGATATGCGGGAGGCTCGGATCGCGCCAAGGCTTCACCTTACGTTCCAGCACGCCCACGAAGCCCCGGAAATCGGAATCGCCGGACCGTATGGTGGTGGCTGTGCCTTCGTGGCTTCCCGCATCGCCCATGATCTCGGATTCGGTTAGGTGCGGCGCGTAGCCGATGCCATTGTGCAGATAGCGCTCGGTCTTCATAAACATGATGTCGCTCATGCTGGTGCGGACTTCGCCGAGCACGCGCGCCACGGAGGAGGTGTTGCGCTCGATGCTGTCCTCGATGCTCTTGCTCCGCCCGCCCTTGTAGTCATTGGGGCGCAGGCCCGAGAACAGGAGCGGCCCCAGCGCAAAGGCGGTCCCGAACCCGCCGAGGAGGACGATTCTCCACATCGCAGAGCCTCCGCTGGATCGCGGGCTGCCGTTTCGCTTCACCATCCTAGAGCGACCTCCGGCCAAAGATCGCCGCACCCGCCGCCAGCGCCAGCCCCGTATAGACAACCGCATAGGCCGCGAGTCCCACGAACATCGCGCCATCCAGGGGGCCGATTCCGTCGGTGTATCGCGTCACGGTATCCAGGATCGAAAAGTTGGGAATGTATGCCGTGATCCACTGGGCGGCCGATGGACCGACGATTGGCGCAGCGCGCGCGCGCGCGAATCCGACCGCGGCATCGCCCACCACAACGAGCAGGCCCAGCACCACCACGTTGACCGCCTGGGGCGCGACGAGTGAAAACGCCAGCGCCAGCGCCGCCAGCATCGACACCGATAGCACGGCAAGAATCATCGTTTGGGCCAGCATCATGGCATCGTATTCCTCCATCCGCGGCGCGCCGATCCACGCCAGCGCCATTAACACCGCCAGCGAGGTCGCGCCGATTCCCGCCGCGGCGAGCCACTTGCCAACCAGATACTCCCCGCGCCCCAGCGGCTTGCCAAGCAGGGGATACAGCGTGCGGTTTTCCATCTCCGTGGGAACTTGGCGCGCCGCCGTCAGCAGCGTCAGCACCATCGCCGAATAGTAGGCCATCGTCATCCCCAGGTTGAGGAGGAACGTCCCCACGGCCTTGTTCTCGATCCCCACCACCATCGTGACGATCATCCCCAGCACATAGACGCCCATGAGGATGAACAGGACATAGAACTCCTGGCGACGGATGGTTTCCAGAAGCACGCCGCGCGCAACCAGCGAGATAGAGCGCACGGGATTGATGGGGAGGGCGGCCACTGCCTGCATCAGAGCGGCCTCCGGCGGAACCAGACCAACGCGAGCGAGAAATAGAGCGCGGACCAGACAAAGCCATAGGCAAGCACCGCGAGCATCGACCAGGCGGAGAGTGGAGGCCACATCTCCCCCGCGTGGACTGTCTTCTCCGACAGGTCGAAGAGCGCCAGTTGTGGGATCGCGTAGTTCATCGCCGTCATGCCCATCCTTCCGAACTCATCCGCGAAATCGTACAAGTTGCTGATCACCGAGGAGATCACGGAACTGGTGAAGTAGAAGATCGCCCCGATCGTGATCGCAGCGTCCAGGTTCATCAGCATCGACAGCCAGAAGCACAGCGTGGCGACGACGAGCATCCCGGCAAGCTGAAGCGTAACGTACTGCAAGAAGAGCACCCACGGCACTGGCTGGCCAAGGTACAGCGCCCCCGCCAGATACACCGACATGAACAATCCCAGGCAAAACGCGCCCGCCATCATCACGCCCAGCAGTTTGCCCGCGAGGAAAGCCATGCGGCCAACCGGCTTCGCGAGCAGCGGATAGATCGTCCTGTTCTGGAACTCCCGCGGAAGCTGGCGCGAGGCCAGCACGATCACCGTGAGCGCGGTCGCGATTCCCATCACGCGCAGGGCCACCTCGCGATAGAACTTGTGCAGGTCCTTCAGATTGAAGAAGTCGATCGACATCACCGCGCCGATCAGCAGCACCGTGACGAGCACGATGGCGTAGATCTCCCGTCGGCGCACTGCCTCGATCAGCACGCTCCGGGCGATGAGCCAGGGTGACCGCAGAAAACCGGCCATCAGCTCCCCGATCCGTGATGTTGCACGTCAGTGACTTCGTGCAGGTAGTCGTGGAGCCTGCTCATCAACGCGCGGTACTGCGCCGGGGTCAGATCAACCTCGGTGCCGCCCACCCCCAGGTCGATCATCGCATCCTTGGGGACAGACTTTAGGAATCCCTCGCGAAACACGACGCGGACGCGGTCGCCCTGCATGGTGATGACGACGTCGCTCTCCTCCGTGGGGCCAAACTTGATCGAGTGATCCTCCGCAAGTTCCAGCAGGATGCCATCTTTCAATGGATCGAAGGGTGCCGGGGTAGCGGCGGGGGTGGCTGGTGCAGGGGGTTTTTCCTCCCGCGATCCGCAGCCCGCAATGGCGAGAGCGGCGATAAAGAAAACAGTGCGTGGCGACATGAACGGTTACTTCCCAAGGCGTGGAGTCACCGGGATCCCGGCGCGCCTGTGAGGTGGATTGATTGGCGGATGCCCGCCACCGGCGCAACCCCAAGCATCGAATTGTAGTATTTGGTCACAAATGTATCATTGGTTACAAATTGGCTTGCCATCCCCCCGCCAATGGCCCCACACACATCGCGTCGCCGGTGGAACGGTGGCAGACTCCACCGAGGCCCGGTCCATGCACTTTCCTCCCGCCCTTCGCGCACTGATCTGCTTCCTCGCCCTCGCGGCGTTGCTGGGGGCCGCACCGCTCCGCGCGGAGTATGCGGGTGCCTATCCCTTCAAGGCCGTGGCGACCACCGGAATGGTCGGCGACATGGTCCGCCGGATCGCGGGCGAGCGCGCCACCGTGACCGACCTGATGTCGGCGGGGATCGACCCCCACCTCTACAAGCCCGGCCGCGGCGACCTGATCGCGCTGAAGGGCGCGGACATCGTCTTCTACAGCGGACTGAAGCTGGAGGGCCAGATGTCGGAAATTCTCGCCGGCCTCTCCACCAGCAAGCCCAGCATCGCCATCGCCGAGGCGATCCCATCCGCCAGGCTCCTGGGTGACGACCATCATCACGACCCCCATGTTTGGATGGACGCGGCCCTGTGGCTCCTGGCGGCGGAGAAGGCCCATGCGGGGCTCGTCACCTTCGACCCGAAGGGGAAGACGATCTACGAGGCGAATATGGAAATCCTGAAGAAGGATATGGCGGCCCTCGATACGCGTGCCCGCGAAGCCATTGCTTCGATCCCCAAGGAGGCCCGCGTGCTCGTCACGGCACACGACGCCTTCAGCTATTTCGGACGCGCCTATGACATCGAAGTGATGGGCATCCAGGGCATCTCCACCGAGTCCGAGGCGGGCCTGCAAGACATCAACCGCATGGTGGAACTGCTCGTGTCGCGCAAGATTCCCGCGGTCTTTGTGGAGAGCAGCGTCAGCGAAAAGAACGTCCGCGCCCTCGTCGAAGGCGCCGCCGCCCGCGGCCACAAAGTCGCCATCGGCGGCTCGCTCTTCTCCGACGCCATGGGCAAGGCCGGCACGCCGCAGGGCACGTACATCGGCATGATTGATCACAACGTGGAGACGATTGTGAAAGCGTTGAAGGGGAAGGAAGGGAATGGGGAATAGGGAGTGGGGAATGGAGTTCCAACCCGCTCCCCTTCGCACTCCCTGTTAGGGATTCCTCGACATTCTCGCCACATCAGTTCCCTATTCCCCATTCCCCGTTCCCCATTCCCCCTCTCCCATGCCCCTCCCCGGAATCCGCCCCAGCATCCCCGCCACACCCCGCGACGACCACGCGGAGGATGCGCCGTTGTCTATACACGACCTGACAGTGGCGTATCGGCGGAAGCCGGTGCTGTGGGACGTGGACCTGGACCTGCCGGAGAAGCGCCTGATCGCGCTGGTGGGGCCGAATGGCGCGGGGAAGAGCACGCTGCTGAAGGCCGCGCTGGGGCTGGTGCCCGCCGTGTCGGGCGATGTGAAGGTCTATGGGCGCGACTACAAGGAGCAGCGCAGGCTGGTGGCCTATGTGCCGCAGCGGGAGTCTGTGGATTGGGACTTCCCCGTGAACGCACTGGATGTTGTGGCGATGGGCCGCTATCGGCGCATCGGATGGCTGAGGCCCGTGGGTCGCGCGGACCGCGAGGCGGCGATGGTGGCGCTGGGCAAGGTGGGGATGGCGGACTATGCGCAGCGCCAGATCAGCCAGCTTTCCGGGGGCCAGCAGCAGCGGGTGTTCCTCGCCCGCGCCCTGGCTCAGGAGGCGCGCCTGTACCTGATGGACGAGCCCTTCGCGGGCGTGGATGCCGCGACGGAGAAGGCTATCGTGGCGCTGCTCGACGACCTGCGCGAGCAGGGAAACACGGTGCTTGTTGTACATCATGATATACAGACCGTGCCCGCGTATTTCGACTATGTGGTGATGCTGAACATGCGCGTGGTGGCCCATGGTCCCGTTGAGGACGTGTTCACGGAGGAGAATCTGCGCAAGACATACGGCGGCAAGCTGACGCTGCTGAGCGCCGCCGCCGAGGCGCTGGCGGGCAGGCGATGATTTCGAGCCTGGCCGCCGCCAGCCACGCGGAAATCGTTCCTCCGATGGAGGCGCTGTGGCGGGTGCTGTCGCTGCAGGACTACAATACGCGGGTCGTCGTGATTGGCACAACGCTGCTGGGCCTCGCATCGGGGCTGGCGGGGGTGTTCCTGCTGCTGAGGAAGCGCTCGCTCCTAAGCGACGTGGTCAGTCACTCCGCCCTTCCCGGAATTGGCATCGCGTTCATCGCGATGACGATGATGGGCGGCGGCGGCAAGAACACCCTTGGCCTGCTGCTTGGCGCCACGGCGACCGCGCTGCTGGGCATTGTCGCGGTCGGCGCCATCCGTCGGTTCACGCGCCTGAAGGACGATGCGGCGCTGGCGATCGTGCTGGGGACGTTCTTCTCCGCGGGGATCGCGCTGACCGGCGTGGCGGCGCGCATGCCTGGCGCGGGAGCGTCGGGGCTGGAGAGCTGGATCTACGGCAAGACCGCGTCGATGCTCTTCTCCGACGCGCTGCTGATCGGAATCACCGGCCTGCTGGTGACGCTGGGGACGGTGCTGCTCTTCAAGGAGCTGGCGCTGCTATGCTTCGACGAGGACTTCGCCGCGACGCAGGGTTGGCCCGTGGGGCTGCTGGACATGTTGCTGATGGGCGCGACGGTGGCCGTCACGGTGATCGGCTTGCAGGCGGTGGGGCTGATCCTGGTGGTGGCGCTCCTGATCATACCGCCGGCGGCGGCGCGGCTGTGGACGCATCGGCTGCGCCCGCTTGCCGCGATCTCGGCGGTGATCGGCGGGCTCGCCTGCCTGGTGGGGAGCGCCCTCAGCGCGCTGATGGAGAATCTCCCCGCGGGCGCGATCATCGTGCTCTCCGCGGCGGCGCTGTTCTGCGTCAGCCTCGTCTTCGGCACAGAGGGCGGGATGCTCCACCGAGGCCTCGGCGCGTGGACGCTGCGCAAGCGCGTCGGTCGCCAGCATCTGCTCCGCGCGCTGGCGGAGCTTGCAGAGCAATCCGGCAAGGACGTCGCCTCCTTCTCCACGATCCGTCACCGGCGATCGTGGCACACCGCGACGGTGCGGGGACTCCTCGCAAGCGCCATGAAGGATGGGCTGGTGGAGCGCGTGGATGCGCGCCATTGGCGCCTGACGGAATCCGGAGTGGCGGAAGCCCGCCGCGTTGTCCGCAATCACCGCCTCTGGGAATTGTTCCTGATCACCCACGCCGACATCGCGCCCTCCCACGTGGATCGCGACGCCGACATGATCGAGCACATCCTGGACGAGCGAATGATCGCGCAGCTTGAGGGATTGATGGCCGGGGAGAATCGCGGCCACGTGCCGCCGAGCCCGCACGCATTGCGTCCGGCGGAGGGCACGGCCTGATGTGGACGACCTTCGACACCGCGATCGTGGCCACGGGCGCCATCGCGGCGATGTCCTGCGCGCTGCCGGGATGCTTCCTTCTGCTGAGGCGCAGCAGCATGATGGGCGACGCGATCAGCCACACGGTGCTGCCGGGAATTGCGGCGGCATACCTGCTGACGGGATCGCGGGACAGCCTGCCGATGTTCGTCGGCGCCATCGTGGTGGGCGTCCTGACGGCGTTGCTGATTCAGGCGGTGCAGCGCGGCGGCCAGGTGGAGGAAGGCGCCGCGATGGGCGTGGTGTTCACGTCGCTCTTTGCCCTCGGCCTCGTGATGATCCGTCGCGCGGCGGACCATGTGGACCTCGACCCGAGCTGCGTCCTCTATGGCGCGCTGGAACTGGCGCCGCTGGATACCGTCTCCGTCGGCGGCTGGGACATTCCCCGCGCAGCAATTTCGAGCGGCGCGCTCCTGCTGATCAACGCGGTCTTCATCGGCATCTTCTACAAGGAGCTGAAGCTCTGTGCGTTCGACCCGGGCTATGCGCGGACACAGGGCATTCGCGTCGGCGCGCTGAATCTGGCGCTGATGACGCTGATCGCCGCGACCACCGTGGCCGCGTTCGAGAGCGTCGGCAGCATCCTGGTGATCGCGATGCTCATCGTGCCCGCCGCCACCGCCTACCTGATGACGGATCGGCTGCCGATCATGCTGGTGGGGAGTCTCGTCTTCGGCGCGCTCTCCGCCGCGCTCGGCCACGGCATGGTGGTGTGGATGGTCGATGGATTGGGACTGCCCGACACCAGCTCCGCGGGGATGACCGGCGTGGCGGCGGGGATCCTCTTCGTCGCGATGGCGCTGGGTTCCCCGAAGTATGGTATCCTGATGCGCGCGGCCCGTTCGCTCCAGCTCGCCCTCGGCATCGCGCGCGACGATGTGCTCGCCTACCTGTACCGCCACGGCGAACTTGATCCACTGGGCACCCGCCCGCGCCCCACGGCAAGCAACCTCCGCGAGGCCATCCGTGCCCGCGTCGCGGTCAGCGCGGCGATCTGGCAACTGAGGAATCGGCGCCTGCTGGCGGCGGAGGGCGGCGGAATCGCCCTCACCCCCGCTGGCCGCGACACGGCCCGGGGCCTTGTCCGGTCGCATCGGCTGTGGGAGACGTATCTGGTGGAGAAATTGGGGCTCCGACCCGATCACGTGCATTCCACGGCGGAAGTTCTGGAGCACATCACCGACCGCACCATGCGCGAAAGCCTGAGCCGCGAGACCGGCGACGCCCCCCGGGACCCCCACCGCTCCAGCATCCCCCCAGAGTGACCCCCCGCAATCGTTGCTGACACGCGGGCGGGCGTCGGCCTACACTTTCCACCAGATTACCCGCGAAGGAGCCGCGCAGCCCATGTTACTCTTATCGGCAGGCCTATTCCCCGGGTTCTGGGAAATGATGATAGTCCTCGCGGTGGTCCTGCTTATCTTCGGGCCGCGCAACCTCCCCAAGCTGGGCGCCATGATCGGCAAGACCATTGGCTCCTTCCGCGACGCCGCTACCAAGGGCGTGGACGAGGACGAGGAAACCCCGAAAGCGCCCGCATCAATCGACAGTCGCAAGGAACCGAGGTAAGAAGGAAGTAAGGGACTGCAGGGGCCGAGGGAACGAAAAGCTGGAGTTCCCCTTTCCCTGCCTCCCCCTGCTTTTTCCTGCCTCTCCCCCCCCCTAAACCACCGGATCTTCCGCCTCGTTCGTGTGGGCCATCATCTTGACGCGAAGTTCGTCGGGATAGGTGGCGCGCTCGAGGGCGACATCTCCGTTGACCTGACCGGCCTTGTAGAGGCGGAACAGGAAATCGTCCATGGTCATCATGCCCATCTTGGCGGAGATCTGGATCTGGGAGAAGAGGCGGTTGGTCTTGTGCTCGCGGATGAGCGAGGCGACGGCGGGGACGTTGTGGAGGATCTCGTAGGCGGCGCGGCGGCCCTTGCCGGACGCGTGGGGGACGAGCGTTTGGGCGATGATCGTCTTGAGCGCCACGGAGAGCACCGCGCGCACCTGTTCCTGTTGGTTGGCTGGGAAGGCGTCGATCATGCGGTCAACGGTGGAGGATGCGTCGATGGTGTGCAGCGTTCCGAACACCAAGTGGCCTGTTTCCGCGGCGTGGAGGCCGGCTTCCATCGTTTCCAAATCTCGCATTTCACCCACCAGAATCACGTCGGGGTCCTGACGCAGCGCGCCGCGGAGCGCGTAGGAGAAGCTGGGCGTGTCCACGTGGATTTCGCGATGGGTGACGATGGCCTTCTTGTGGGGGTGGATGTACTCGATCGGGTCCTCGATGGTGATGATGTGGACGTAGCGGTTCACGTTGATGTAGTCGATCAGCGTCGCCAGCGTGGTCGTCTTGCCGGAGCCGGTGGGGCCGGTGATAATGCAGAGACCGCGGTGGGCGTGGAGCACGTTGATGATCGATTCCTTGGGAAGGCCAAGGACCTCGAACGGCAGCAGCCGCGAGGGAATGAGTCGCATGACGATGCTGATGTTGCCGCGCGCGCGGAACACGGCCACGCGGAAACGGGCCTGGTCGGAGTAGGAGTAGGCGAAGTCGGCGGAGCCGTGCTCCTGAAGCATCTGCTGATAGCGCGGCGGCGTGATTTCGCGCATCAGGCGCTCGGAATCGTCGGGCGTCAGGATGTCGGGATCGACCACGTCCAAGGTGCCGCCAAGCCGCATGACGGCGGCCTTGCCGACGGAGATGTGAAGGTCGGAGCCATCGCGCTCGACGATGATCTTCAGCATCTCGTTGATGTCCATTGCCATGGGTGAAGCGGCTCCTTGGCGGCGGATGCGCCGCGCGGACGGTTGGTTGGGCGTGCCCAATGGCCAGAGGATGGAACGCCCGCTCGAGGCTGTCAATGCGAGGTGTGGGTTGGGGGATGGGGCATCCACCAGCGATTTGGGATCACTGGAAAGTGTCGAGTTATCCAGGTCACCATGGTCATTAAGGTCATATAAGCGTCGTCCCGCGCCATCCTCGCGCTTGCCCACCCGCCCACCGACTCCCACGCTTTCTCCGACAGTCAATCCCCGGAGGAACCCTCATGCCCGAAATACTCTCCATTGATCCTACCCCCAATGAGAACGCGATGAAGTTCACCATCAACGGGAAGGCCATCGCCTCGGGCTCCGCCACGTTCAAGAAGGACACGGCCGCCAACAACCCCATCGCCGAGGCCGTCTTCAAGAATCCCGGCGTTGTGGCGGTTTTTCTGCTCAACGATTTCGTGACGGTGACCAAGGAGCCCGGCGCCGGGTGGAACGACCTGCTGGATCCCGTGTCGGACTCCATCCGGAGCGTCGGCTGACCCCCCCCATGATCGCCCACGTCTTCCCCCCCGCGGCACCGCTTTCCGGCGTGATCGATCCGCCATCGTCCAAGAACTTCACCACGCGCTACTTGCTGGCGAGTTGCCTCGCGGAGGGCCATAGCGTCGTCCGCCGCCCCGCCGTGCAGGACGACGCGGTGGCGCTGGTCGGGTGCTGCCGCGCGATGGGCGCCACGATCCGCGCGCTGGACCGCGACGGTGCGGAGGTTGCCTATGAGGTGGAGAATGACGGCCGCGTGGAGCGCCTTGAAATCATCGGCTTTGGCGCCGCGCCCAGGCTGCGCCATTCCGGGGAGCCACTGAACCCCGGCAATGCCGGCGCCGTGTTCCGCATGGTGATGGCTGTGAGCGCGTTGCTGCCGGAGGTGCGGTGGGAGACCGACTACGTCGATTCGCTGGGCAAGCGCCCCAACATCGACCTGCTGGAGGCGCTGGAGCGGCTTGGCGTGGAGGTGGAATACGCCGGTGGTGACGGCTGTCTGCCGATCACGCTGCGCGGAGGCGCCGAACGCATCCTCGCCCACCTTAGAACCGTGCGCCAGGACCTCGGCATTGCCGCTCACGATCCCGTGCCCATCGAGGTCTCTGGCGCTGTCAGCAGCCAGTACACCAGCGCGCTGATGTTTCTGGCGCCGCTGATCGGCGAGGACATCGAGCTTCGCGCGACGGGGCGGCTGAAGTCGCTCCCGCTGATCGAGACGACGCGCAACGTGCTCTCCGCCGCGGGGATCGAGGTGGAGTCCAGCGAGGCCCGCCACATCCACCGCATCCGCGCGGGACAGAAGTACCAGCCGCGCGTGTGGGAGACCAACGGCGACTGGCCCGGCTCCTCCGCGATTTTGGCGGCGGCCGCCGTCGTGCCGGGGAGCCACATCACCGTGAGGCGCCTTTATCGCGACGAGCAGGGCGAGAAGGAATGTGTCCCTTTCTTCGAGAAGATGGGCTGCTCTGTCTCCGAATGGACCAGCGAAGGCGCCGATCCGCGCCTGGAGTTCCGCGGTCCCGCCGGGGATACGCTGGAGGCGGCGTCGGTGAACG
The DNA here is from genome assembly GCA_038208905.1 of Candidatus Sumerlaeia bacterium. GTDB lineage: Bacteria > Sumerlaeota > Sumerlaeia > SLMS01 > SLMS01 > JBBQYG01. The sequence goes on from JBBQYG010000001.1 coordinate 27,390, forward strand.
GCGACCTGTGTACCGACGCCGTGCTGGCGATGATGGGGGCGGCGCTGGTGGCGCGCGGCAACAGCCGCTTTGTCCAGATCCGAAACCTCCAGTTCAAGGAATGCGACCGCGTTCGCGAGCCGATCGCCGAATTGCGCAAGGTGTGGGCGACGGCGCTCCCCGGGGAGCGCGTCCTGCCCGGGAACCGCGCCATCCGCTGGGAACCGGACGACGATCCCGACACCATCCATGTGACGGGGGCCCCCCAGGGCTTCGAGGGCGGGATCGAGGTGGATGGCCGGGGCGACCACCGGGTGATCATGATGCTGTCAATTGTGGCGTTGCGCTGCCGCAAGGGCCTCCGCATCCGGGGTGCCGAGCACGTGAGCAAGAGCTTCCCCGCGTGGTTCGACGTACTGGCCCAGATGGGCGTCCGCGTGGAATTCACCGAGGAAAAGCCGGGAACTCCATGATAAGTGGCTTGCTTACCAGCCAGTCGTTGACCGATTGTTTTTAGTGTCCAGATACTTGTGACGGCTTTCCGAAACTCATCCCGTCAAGGATACCTCCCCCATGCTGTCCGTTCGCCTCGATGACCTCCTCGTGGAGATGGTTGAAAAGGGCGCGTCCGACCTGTTTCTGAAGGCAGGCGTCGGCCCCCACATCCGCGTGGATGGCAAAATTCAGATGATGGACTATGGGGAGTTGACCCTGGAAGAGACCCAGGAAATCGCCTATGGCATGATGACCGAGGAGCAGATCGAGCGCTTCGAGCGAATCCCCGAAATGGATCTGGCGCTCGGCGTGCGGGGCGTGGGCCGCTTTCGCGTGAACCTGTTCCGCCAGCGCGGCTCCATCGCGATGGTCTTCCGCCACATCAAGTCGCCGGGATTCAGCTTCGAGGATCTGATGCTCCCCGATACCGTGCGCCAGCTGGCCGAGAAGAACCGTGGCCTCGTTCTGGTGACGGGCACCACCGGCTCCGGCAAGTCCACGACGCTGGCCGCGATGATCAACCACATCAACACGATCCGCAAGTGCCACATCGTGACCGTGGAAGACCCCATCGAATTCCTCCACGCCGACCGCGAGGCGATCATCAGCCAGCGCGAGGTGGGCTTCGACACCAAGTCCTTCTCCGACGCGCTGCGCCACGTCCTTCGCCAGGCGCCCGACGTGATTCTGATCGGCGAGATGCGCGACCTGGAGACGGTGCAGACCGCCATCGCCGCGGCGGAGACGGGTCACCTCGTCCTGTCCACGCTCCACACCATCGACGCCGTGCAGACGGTGGAGCGCATCATCAACTTCTTCCCCGCCTATCTCCACGCGCAGATCCGCATGGAAATGGCCCTCGGCCTGCAGGGCGTCATCAGCCAGCGACTTCTTCCCCGCAAGCGCAGCAACGGTCGCGTCCCCGCGGTGGAGACACTTGTCGCCACGCCCTTCATCAAGAAGCTCCTCAACGAGGGGAAGACCCTCGAAATCCTTCCCGCCATCGAGGAAGGCGGGCACTGGGGAATGCAGAGCTTCAACCAGGCGCTCCACACCCTGATCCAGAAGGACCTGGTGGCGATGGACATGGCGATGACCTATGCCACGAGTCCCGAGGAACTCCGCCTCATGGTCGAGGGCATCACCAGCGGCGTCCGCACGATGAGGGCGCGGTAAACCATTCCAGGGGCCGAGCGTGATTCCACCATGACGATGCCCGGCGAGCGGGCATGGCGCTCTCACATTCCGGCCCTCCTGCTCTTGCTGGCGCTTCAGGCCATCGTGCTGCTCCCGATGTTTCCCCCCTGGCGCTGGGGGACGCACCTGCACAACGACGACGCCCGCATCACCAGCTACATGATCAGCTGGGGCCAGCACGTCCTGTGGACGAGGCCGTGGGACTACTTTGCGATCCCGCTCTTCCATCCCGTCCAGGGAATGAAGGCCGTTACCGAGACGAACCAGTTGATGGAGTTGGTGACGGCGCCGCTGCGCATTTTCCGCAATCCCGTGCTCGGCTACAACGTGCTGATGGTGCTGAACGCCGTGCTGGCTGGGATGGCGGCATACGCATTGTGTTTCTGGGTTACACGCCGGCGCATCGCGGCGGTGTTTGGCGGGTTGGTTTTCTCCGGCAATGGCTACATGATTTGGCACCTGTGGGGGCATCCGAATATCTGCTGTACGTTCCCAATCCCGCTGGCGGCGCTGTGCTATCTGAAGTGGAGGAAGGACGGTCGCGCCCCCGCCGCGATCGGCGTGGGCGTCGCGATGGTCTTGCAGTTCGCGGCGAGCCTGTATCTCGGCGTCATCCTCGGAATCGGGCTCGGCGCGATGTGGCTCTTCGACGCGGCCCGGGCGCCGCGCCGCATCCTGTGCCGTGGCGAACTCAAGCTGATCGGCGCGGTGGCCGCAGCGATGGCGGTGTCGCTGGCGCTGGCATCGCCCTATCGCGCGATGAACGAGCGCCTGGGAGCGTCGCGCGGCCTCGACCAGGCGACACTGTTTTCGGCGAGCGTGTGGAGCTACCTCCTCCCCTCCCACATGGAGGGCGGGCCGGAACCCCTCGCGGGCGTGGCGATCCGCAAGGTTGTGCCGATCCGCACGCGCATGGAGGAGGCCTCCTTTGCTGGGTGGCTCCCGCTCGCGCTTGCCGCGAGCGCCCTTGCGTGGGCATGGCGTCGGCGCGAAAACGCGGAAGCGGAAATCGTCCGCCAGATGAGCGCCCTCGCGCTCGTGGGATTCGTCCTCTCCCTCGGCCCGTTCCTCTGGACCGGCAACAAGGCCATCGCGTGGCGCCTGCCGTTCTACTTCATCTACGAGTATATTCCCCCGCTCCGGTTCCTGCGCGCGACGGCACGGTTCTCGGTGCTGTGCATGTTGGCGATTTCCGTGGGAGGCGCCGTGGCCGTGGCAAGGATCGAGGCGTCGCGGCGCCTCGCTCCGGCGGGATTGAGAATTCTACTGGCGGGAATGCTGATCGCGCTGCTGGTTGAATACACACCGATCAGCGCCCCCGCGACACCCGAGGTTTCCCGCGACGCGACGCGCGCGATCGCAGAGCTCCCTCCCGATTCCATTCTGGCTCCCTTCCCATTCGACAGCGAGCAATGGCTCCCCACGGCGGCGCTGAAATTCCACCCCACCGTGACGGGCACCGTCGGCGGAGTGTACAATCACCGCTATCGCTCGATCAGGGACGCATTGACCGCGCCGATGAGCGACCAATTGCTGGCGCGCATCGCCGCGACCGGCGCGAACACGCTCGTCGTGGAGAATGCCGTCCACCTCCCCATTGCTGACAATATGGAGGGCCTGAAGCCCATCACTCGCTGGGACGGCGGAGCCGTCTATCGCATCGAGGCCGCGCCCGATGCGGCGTTCGCCGCGTGGATGTCCACCTTACCCGAGCGCCCTGATCTGTCCCACGTCGCCGCCCCCCCCGCTGGATACGCCCCGTGGAAACCAGTCCGCTGGATCGTGGCCACCGACACCGGCGAATGGATCGAGTACACCGGCGACCCCGCCATGGATGGATTCATCAGCCGGGGAGGAAGCGACCGCATCGGAGTCGTCGCCGGCGGCGTCCCGCTCGCCCCTTTCCGCCGACTCGCCATCGAGTTCCGCCACGACAGCATCGGCATCGACCACTCCCAGGCCCGCGTCCAGTGGATCACCACCCGCCGCCCCCTCGTCGCCGATTCGCCCTCCATCTGGACCACCGTCTCCGGCACCCACGACTGGCAATACGCCACCTTCGACATCGGCGCCAACCCCGCCTTCGATCCCACCGACGAAGTACTCGCCTTCATCCTGGAACTGCCAGCGGCGAACTACCCGGGCATGAAATGCGAAATCCGCGGCATCGGCGTCGTTGGCGTCTATACAGAGGATAAGTGAATCACCAGCGGTAGTAGAGACTTCCGTCGGAGATCGTCCCATTCGTGGGATCGTACTGGGGTTCGGCATCGAGCCACTTCGCCGACGAGTCCCCACCCGTGGCGTAGTTGCGCTCGTCCACGTTGGGCCGGAAGCTGAAGATTATTGGCGGCTGGCCGGGATGCACCGTCAACGGGCGCCCGCGCGCATCGGCGAAGATGTCCACCGGCAAGTGGTTTGGGAACTGCGCCTCCACATCGCCGGTGGTGCGGGGGCGGAAGCCTTGTCCCCCGCTACTCCTCCAACCCCCTCAACTTCTCATACAACTCCCGCTGCTCCGCCGTCGGGCTTACCGGAACTGTGATCATCACCTGCACCAGCAGGTCTCCCCCGCCGAGGCCCTTGCCGCGGATTCGGAGCCGCTTGCCGGAGGAGCTGCCGGGGGGGATCGTCATGGTGATGTTGCCATCGGGCGTGGCGACGGGCGCCTTGCCGCCGAGGGCGGCGGTGGCGGGCGAGACGCGCGTCTCCACCACCAGGTTGCCTTCCTCCAGGCGATAGGTGTCGTCGGGGGCGTAGCGGATCTTCAGGTGGATGTCGGAGCCGTCAGGCCCTTGGCCGGCGAGGCGGATTTTCTTTCCCTCGGCGATTCCCTTGGGAATGCGCACGTCGAAGGTTCTGGTGCCGACCCCGGGAATGGAGAGCGAGAGGTGCTCGACGCCGCCGTGAACGATGCGCGAAATCGGGACCGCCAAATCCACTTCGCTGACCGGCGCGGCCTCCTGGGGGAAGCCGCCGGGAAACCCGCCGCCGGCGCCGCGGAAATCAGCGCGCGGTCCGCCTGGGCCGCCGCGCGCGCCGCCGAAGAACTGCTCGAAGAAATCGCTGAAGCCGCCAAAGTTGCCGGCCCCGGCGCCACCTCCGCCCGCGTTGCCCTGCCAGCCGGGCGGCGGACGGAACTCCTGACCCGTCTTCCAGTCGGCACCCAGCGTGTCGTACTTCTTCCGCTTCTCGGGATCCTTGAGAACCTCGTAGGCCTCGTTGATGGACTTGAACTTCTCCTCGGCCTTGGGGTCCGTCTTGTTGGTGTCGGGATGCCACTTGCGCGCGAGCTGTCTATACGCGCGGCGAATCTCCTCCGCGGTGGCGCCGCGGGAGATTCCAAGTGTCTCGTAGTAGTCCTTGAATTTAACGCTCATGGGAGTGCCTCAAGGCCTTCGATCAGCGTCTCGATGAAACCGCTATTCACGGGATCGCATTCCCGCCAGAACGCGCGGATCCTTCAACTGGTCTTCCATGCCAAGCTCCCGAACTGCTTCGTAGGAGAGCCGATCCAGCTCGCGAGAGGCCCTGATCGAGGAGCGGGCGGCAAACTTCTGCCCACGCGGCGTCCTTCAGTTCCCAGGTGAAGAGCTGGGCCTCGGATTCCTTCACTTCGCTCATGGCTTCAAAACCTCCAGTACGATCATGAACGCCAATGGGTTCTTCTTCGCGACTTCCCCCTACTCCGACTTCGGCGCGCCGGTGCTGATGATCACCTGCGCCGCACGGAGGAGGCCCACTTCGTCCTGGAATCCGGGCCGCGATTCCTCGCAGACGATGCCCTCGGGATACGTCGCGCTGGGGAGGTTCGCGATGGCCTCGTGGACCGCCGGGTCGAAGGGCTTGCCGCGCGTGGGGACTTTCTTGACGCCGAGCTGCTCGAAGCCGGTGAGCAACTGGCGCTGCACGGCTTCCATGCCTTGGCGCGCGGCGCTGTCGGCGGGGACGGTGAGGAGGCCCATCGCGAGAGAGTCGATGGCGGGGAGGAGGCGTTCGATGGCCTCGCGGCGCCCCTTCTGCTGGGCCAGGCCCATCTCCTTGTTCGTCCGGCGGCGGTAGTTATCGAAGTCGGCCCGCAGCAGGAGCAGCGGATCGGCTTGGGGCTTCTCCGCCGGAGACTCCTCAAACTCCTCGAGGATGATCTCTTCCTGATTCTGGTTGTCGTCCATTGGTTCCTGATCCGTGCTCATGGTGGCGGCTGTCCTCCCGTCGGGGGGTCTTTTGAAGAGCTGGCTTGCAAGTCCTGAACCGGCTTTGAGGGCTTTGAATACTGAATTTATGCGATTCATGAGGGCCCGAATGTGTCGCCATGCACCACCCGGCGCACGGTGCGTCAGGGGGCGGCGCTTTCGTCGCGGTTGCTGGCTTCATAGTCCTCGGGCCGGCCCAGATCGAGCCAGTGGCCCGCGTGGGGGTGGGCGTGGATTGGCTCCCCGGTGGCCAGCATCGCGAGCACCAGTTGGTCGAACCCGAATGGCTGCCCCCGCGGCACAAAATCGAGGCACCGGCGGTTCAGGATGTAGATGCCCATGCTGACCTCGTAGGGGATTGTGGGCTTCTCCACGAAATCGGTGACGCGGTTCTCCTCATTGCGGCGGAGCACGCCGAAGTCGATCTGCACCTTGCGTGCGTGGGTGGCGATGGTGAGGGCGCGGCGGTGCAGGAGGTGGTCCTCCCACAGCGCGCGCAAATCGAGGTCCGTCAGCACGTCGCCGTTCATCACCAGGAAGTCCTCGCCCAAGCCATCGATGAAGGCGAGCGGCCCGATGGTGCCCAGTGGCTCGTCCTCGATGGCGTAGTCCAGCTTGAGGCCATACTTGGCGCCGTCGCCGAAGAATGCCATGATGAGTTCCGCCAGATGCCCCACGGAAATCGTGACGTCGCGAAAGCCCGCCTTGCCCAGACTCTCCAACACGCGGTGAAGGATGGGCCGGTCGCCCACGGGGAGCAGTGGCTTGGGGAGGATGGTGGTATAGGGGAGCAGGCGGCGCCCCTTTCCGCCGGCGAGCACCACCGCGCGCGGGCCGCTCATCGGGCGTACTCCGAAACGCGGATCGTCGCAAGGCGCGGCTCCATCCACTTCGCCGTCGCCTTGATCCCATCGTGCAGGTTGGTCTCGGGCTTCCAGCCGATCTCGCGCTTGATGCGGCGGTTGTCGCTGACGAGGAGGCGCACCTCGCTGGCGGCGGGGCGCGCGCGGGAATCGTCGGCCTCGATGGGCTTCTTCACGTCGAGCACATCCAGAATCACCTGGGCCAGGCTTCCCACGCTGATGCCGCGCCCCACGCCAAGGTTGTAGGTGACTCCGATGACCTTCTCAGCGGGCGCCTCCGCAATCATGCGAAATGCCCGGGCCGTGTCGTGGACATAGGTCAAATCCCGTACTGGATCGAGCGAGCCGAGGCGAATCGCGGGGACATCCTTCGACAATGCCTGGGCGATGATCGTCGGGATCACGGCGCGCAGCGACTGGCGCGGGCCGAATGTGTTGAAGGGCCGCACGATGGTGACGGGGGTAGCGAAGGAAAGAAAGTAGGACTCCGCCAGTTTATCGGCGGCGATCTTGGACGCGGAGTAGGGCGACTGCGCCTGAAGCGGATGGGTTTCGTCCATCGGCGTGGTCAAGGCGCTACCATAGACCTCGCTGGTGGAGGTGTGCAGCAGCCGTGGCACCCCGGCGTCGCGGCAGCCCTCCAGCACGTTCAGCGTTCCGACGATGTTGGTGTTCACATAAGATTGTGGCGCGGCGTAGGAGTAGGGAATTCCGATGAGCGCGGCAAGGTGGAACACCGCGTCGGCGCCGCGAACCAGGTCGCGCACGCAGCGCGCGTCGCACACATCGCCCGCAACGATTTCGAGCCGCTGGCGCGCCTCGGCGGCGAGGCCCGCAACGACCTCCTCCAGATGCCCCCGCGTGGCGGCAGCATTGTAGTGGACGAGCGCGCGGACTCGGTAGCCCGCCGCCAGAAGGTCCTCCACCAAGTGGCTTCCAATGAAGCCCCCCGCGCCGGTGACGGCGGCGATTCGCTGGCGGGGGGATGTGGCGGGGGACTCGGTTTCACTCATCGCGATCTTGTCGTCCGTGCCTGAATGCGGGGCGTCCCCGGGTGGCCATCGAAGCGATGGCATCCCGGGGACGCAAGCGAACCGTGGAGCTGGTCGAAACCGACTACGAGTTCATGGCCTCGAGGAAGTCCTTGTTGCTGGTGGTCTTCTTCATGCGTTCGAGGAGGAAGTCCATCGCTTCGATGACGTTGAGTTCGTTGAGGATCTTGCGGAGAAGCCACACGCGCTGAAGCTCGGTGGGGCTGAGGAGCAGCTCCTCCTTGCGCGTGACAGAGATCATGATGTCGATGGCGGGATAGATACGGCGGTCGGCCAGCTTGCGGTCCAGCTTAACCTCGCTGTTGCCGGTGCCCTTGAACTCCTCGAAGATCACGTCGTCCATCTTGGACCCGGTCTCGACGAGGGCGGTGGCGATGATGGTAAGGGAGCCGCCCTCCTCCACGTTGCGCGCGGCGCCGAAGAAGCGCTTGGGCTTGTGGAGGGCGTTGTCGTCGATACCTCCGGAAATCTCGCGGCCCGAGGATGGGGCGATGGTATTGTAGGCGCGCGCCAAGCGGGTGATCGAGTCGAGCAGGATCACCACGTCGCGTCCGTGCTCGGTCAGGCGCTTGGCCTTCTCGATGACCATCTCGGCGACTTGGACGTGGCGGTCGGCGGGCTCGTCGAAGGTCGAGCTGATGACCTCGCCATTCACCGTGCGCTCCATGTCAGTCACTTCCTCGGGACGCTCGTCGATGAGGAGGACGATCAGGAACACTTCGGGGTGGTTGGTCGTGATGGCGTTGGCGATGTCCTGAAGCATCACCGTCTTGCCGGTGCGCGGCGGGGCGACGATCAGGGCGCGCTGGCCCTTGCCCAGCGGCGTCAGCAAGTCCATGACGCGGGTGGTCAGCTTGCCGCGAAGCGTCTCAAGACGGAAACGCTCGTTGGGATACAGCGGCGTCAGATTGTCGAAAAGGATCTTCTCCTTCGCCGTCTGCGGATCGACGTCGTTGATCTTCTCCACCTTGAGGAGGGCGAAGTACTTTTCACCTTCCTTGGGTGGGCGGACGGTGCCCACGACGGTGTCGCCCTTGCGCAGGCCGAATCGGCGCACCTGGGACGGCGAGACGTAAATGTCATCCGGTCCCCACAGGTAGTTGTAGCTGGCTGAGCGAAGGAATCCAAAACCGCCATCGGGGAGGATTTCCAGTACGCCGTTGGCGCGCAGGCCGCCCTCGATGTTGGCGTTGTGGCGTAGTATCTGGAAAATGAGGTCCTGCTTGCGCATGCCCGCGGCGTTATCAACGCCGATTTCCTGAGCCATCTTGGCGAGTTCCGCCATCGACATGCGCTTGAGCTGGCCGAGATCGACGACGTGGCCGACATTGGGATTCAGGCTGCCACCATCGGCGGGCGCAAAGTCCTCCTCCTCGGGATCGTCCTCGAACTCGTCGTAGTAGTTCTCGTCGAGTCCCGGCGGCATCGGCTGGGAATTGGGGTTTCCCCCGTTGCCACCTGGGCGCTTGCGCCGACGCGGGCGCGGCCCGTTGTGCCCCATTTGAGGCTGGGGGGCGGCGGCGGAATTGCCGGGCTGGGGTCCCTGTCCGGACGAGTTTTTTCTACGGCGCATGAAGCTACTTCTCCTGTGGTTGGTTGCCGAGTGGTTGGTGGTTTGCTTGCAAAGTCATAAAGGGGGAGGGGGGCCCGGCTGGGCAGGCGGCGCCTCGAAAAGAGCGAGGCGCGCGGAGGCGGGGTGGTCTATCTCACAGAGTAATCAAGATTCGGGCCCAAGATCGGCCCCCGTCGAAATACCAGCGGGGAATCCGCCGGGAAACAGATGGGCCAGCAGCACGGCCACCTTGGCCGCCGTCACCCGTCGCGAGCCCGAATTGTCGATCAGATGATCTGCCCGCGTGATCTTGTCGGCCTGACTCATCTGGGCCGAGAGGCGCCGCTGGGCCTCCTCCCGGTCGATCCCGCGATAGGACGCGAGGCGGCGAAAGCGCTCCTCGTCGTCGATCGTAACCACCAACGTCTGGTCGCATTCGGCGTCGAGCCCGGTCTCGAACAAGAGCGGGACATCGAGCACGACGAGCGGGTCGGCGCGGTAGGACTGGATCAATTCGAGTTCTCGTTCCCGGACAGTGGGGTGAATGAGGCTTTCGAGGAGTAGTCGCTTATCGGGGTCGGCAAAGACGATCTTTGCCAGTGCATGCCTGTCGAGCGAGCCATCAGGTAGCAGAACGCCGTCGCCAAACTGGCGGGCAATCGCGGAAAGAACGGGTTTTCCTGGCTGGACGATGTCGCGGGCGATGGTGTCGGCACAGACCACCTTGGCGCCGCACCGTGACATCAGCGACGATACAAACGTCTTCCCACTGCCTAGCGAGCCCGTCAAGCCGAGAATCAAGGGCATGGGACTGCTCCAAGGGAAGGGACGAGCGGGAAAGACGGAAAAAGCGGGAAAGGGGGAGAAAAGATGAAAGGTCGATGCCATCCGACCGAGTTCGGTATCGACACGTCGTTCATAATCCCCGCCCTGCCTTTCGTCGCCGTTCCCGTATTTCCCGCCGTCCCCGCCTTTCCCGCCGTTCCCCTAGCACCTAGCCCAATTCTCCCCCACCGACACATCCACCCGGATCGGGACATCAAGGGGGAGGGCGTTGGCCATCTCGTCACGGACGAGGATGGTGAGGCGGTCCACCTCGGGGAGGGGGGTGTCGAAGATGAGTTCGTCGTGGACTTGCAGGATCATGCGGGAGGCAAGCCCCTCGGCCTTGATTCGGGGGGCGATGCGCAACATGGCGGCCTTGATCATGTCGGCGCTGGTCCCTTGGATCGGCGTGTTGACGGCGATGCGTTCGGCAAAGTTCCGCTGGTTGGCGTTGCGCGCGTTGATGTCTGAGACAAAGCGGCGGCGACCCAGCAGCGTGGTCACGTAGCCATCGCGGCGCGCGGCCTCCTTGGTTTCCTCGATGAAGCGGGCCACGCCGGAATAGATGCGGAAGTAATCGTCGATGAAGCGCTTGGCCTCGGCGCGGCTGATTCCCAGGTCCTTGGAAAGCCGGAAGTCCGACATGCCGTAGATGATCCCGAAGTTGATGGCCTTGGCCTGGCCGCGCATCGCGGAGCTGACCTCTGCCTCGGGGATTCCGAAGACCTTGGAGGCCGTGAGCGTATGCACGTCGCCGCCGGTGCGGAAGGCCTCGCGCAGGGCCTCGTCACCGCTCAGATGCGCGAGGATGCGGAGCTCGATCTGGGAATAGTCGGCGGAAACGAGAACCCATCCGTCGGCGCGCGGGAGAAAGCCCTCGCGGATGCGGCGCCCCGCCTCCGTGCGGATGGGGATGTTCTGCAAGTTTGGATTCGAGCTGGAGAGCCGGCCCGTGGCGGCGATGGTCTGGTTGAAGCTCGTGTGGAGGCGACCCGTCTGGGGATGCACCATGCCGGGTAGCGGTTCGAGGTACGTGTTGCGCAGCTTTTCCACCTGGCGAAATTCCAGCAACTTGCGCGGGAGTGGATGCTTGTCCTCCAGCTCCTCGAGCACGGAAACGTCGGTGGAGTAGGTGCCGGACTTCCCCTTTTTGCCGGTGGGGAGTTTCAGCTCGTCGAAGAGGATCGCGCCCACCTGCTTGGGGGAGTTGATGTTAAAGAAGCGCCCGGCAATGCGGTGGATTTCCTCCGCGTGGCGGGCGAGTTCCCTTTCCGCCTCCTTGGAGAGGCGCTGGAAGTGGTCGCGGTCGATGCGGACGCCTTCCATTTCCATCTCGGCGAGGATCGATTCGAGGGGGAGTTCGACCTCTCGATAGAGCCGGTCCATCCCTGCCTCGGCCACCTTGGGCGCAAGGTGGCGGCATAGCTGAAGCGTGGCGTCGGCATCCTGGCAGGCATATCGGCCCGAGTCCTCGATGGTGACACCGGCCATCGTGACCATGTCGTCTCCGCCGCCGATGAGTTCGGAGATCTCGGTCATCTTGATGCCAAGAAGCGAGACGGCCATTTCCTTGAGGCGCAGGGAATTCGACCGGTCGGGCGCGAGCAGGAATCCCGCGATCATCGAGTCGCCCGCGATGACGCACGGCGGGAATCCGGCCCGGCCCAGAATCTTGCAGTCGTAGTTCCAATTGTGCGCGACCCAGCGGATCGCGGGGTCGGAAAGGAGGGGACCGAGCACCGCGCGCACGTCATCGAGCGCAAGCTGTGGCTCAGAACCGCCGTGGCCGACGGGGAGATACACGGCCTGATTCGTGGCCCACGAAATCGAGATGCCGACGAGGCTCGCCACGAGCGCGTCGAGGTCGGTGGTCTCGGTGTCGATGGAGGCCTCGCCCGCGGAGCGGATCGCGCTCGCGGCATCCTCCAGTTCCGCGCGCGTGCGCAGGACGCGGTAGTCAACGGTGCGCTCTTCGACGGTGGCGCCGCCGAGATCGGCGAGGAGCGATTGGAAGTTCATCTCGCGATAGAACTCGCGCAGCTCTGGCGTCGGCACGTAGGACCAGAGGAACGCATCCCAGTCGAAGGACGCGATGCAGTCTGTATCGAGCGTTGCCAGCTTTTCCGACAGGCGAACCGCTTCGGGCTGGGTGCGGAGGAACTCCGCCACCTTTGCGGGCTTCACCGCGTCGGCGTTGGCGATGATGGCCTCGATGGTGCCGTACTCGGCGAGGAGCTTGGCGGCGCCCTTCGCTCCGCAGCCTGGCACGCCGGGAATGTTATCCGCCGTGTCGCCGACGATGCCGAGGTAGGCGGCGATTTGGTTGGGGCGAACGCCCATCTTCTCAAAGACGCCCTGCTCGTCCAGCAGTTCGGTCTTCTGAAGATGCTCTCGCAGGACCTTGATCCCCGGGCGGACGATCTGGAGAAGGTCCTTGTCGGAGGAGCAGACGAGGGCCTCTCCCCCGCTCTCCGCCGCGCGGAGCGCCAGTGCGGCCAGCGCGTCGTCGGCCTCGAAGCCATCGAGTGTGACCATCGGCACGCGCAGGATGCCGAGCAGTTCCTTCACGCGATGGTACTGAATCTTGAGGTCGTCGGGCGTGGGGGGGCGGTGGGCCTTGTACTCGGCAAAGAGGTTGTCGCGAAAGGACTTGCCGGGGGCGTCGAACACGACGGCGACGTGCTGGAGGCCATGCTGCCGCTGGAGGCGGAAGAAGGTGGAGATGAACCCGTAGATGGCCGACGTTGGCTCCCCGCGCGCGTTGGTCAGCTGCTCGCGGATCGCGTGGTAGGCCTTGTAGAGGTTCGAGTGACCATCGATGAGGACGAGGGTCTTTCCGGAGTTGCTCATGGGGGCGGGCTGCCGTGCGCGGGGGAGGGAATGAAACGCGCCCCGGGAAAAAGCCCCGGGGCGCGAAGGTGAGGCGGCTTGGCGGGGGTGTTAGTCCTTCACGACGTTACCGGTGAGGAAGATGAGGAGCGTAATCTTGTCCTCGGTGTTCTGGGTCCGGTTGAATAGGTACTTGCCGATGAAGGGAATGTCGCGGAGAATCGGGACGCCGGACTCGAGGTCCTGCGTGCGCTCCGACCGCCATCCACCGAGGACCACCGTGCCGCCGTCCTTGATGCGGGCCCTGGTGGTCAGTTCCTTGCGGATGCGGCCCACGTCGGCGAAGCGGCTGGCCTGGGGAAGCGTGGTGGCGGGAGCGAGTGCCGACACCGCAGAGGGATCAAGGGTGACGATCTGACCGATGTTCTGATCGATGTCCTCCATATTCACGTCGATATCCAGCGTGATGTTGCCCGCGCGGGTGACGTTGGGGGTGATCGAGAGATCGACAGGCGTCAGGCCCGTGACCAAGCTGAGCTGCTGGTTGCCGCCGCCGGTCGCGCCGCCACCAGTTGCTCCCTCGATGGGGCGGGGCGAGCCGAACGAGCGCTCGACGATGAAGTCGGCGGTTTCGGTATTCAGCACCGTGACGCGGGGTCCGTTGACGACGTTGATGATTCCCTGGGCCTCGAGCACGCGAAGCGTGAACGAGATGGGGGAGCTGCCGTTGCTGACCAGGTAGTTGAAGACGGTCGAGCCCTTGAGGAGGTTTGCGGCCTCGTTCCCCTCGACGGGGGCCTCGAAGGGGCTGCGGAACTCGTCGCGGTCCTGAGCGAATCGCGAACCGAGAAGAGAATCCGAGAGATCGAAGCCATCGGTCAGGTTGCCGATCGTGAACTCCGGCTTGATTTCCTTGGCCTTGTTGCTGGCCACCTCGACGAACTTGATCTCGATATCGACCTGAAGCGTCGGGATGTCCAGCGTGCGGACCCAGAACTCCACGCGGCGGAGCTCTTCGATGCTGTCGTACTCGACGAAGATGGCGTTCAGGTTCTCGATCTCGACGATGGTGAGGCCGGTTTCGGCGCGAACCTGATCGCGCTGGGCCTCGACGTCGGCCTGAGCCTGATCCTGCACTTGGGTGTCGCCGCCGCCGGTGTTTCCGCCGGGGACGAAGCGGATGGTCAAACGGACTCGGCCTTCGCCGGGCGTGTTGGAGGGCTTGATGTCATCGGCGACGATCTCGAAGTCCTCGACGAATTGCGAGCGGAACTCCTCGATGGTGACATCCTGGCTGGTGGTGCCGGTGCGGACGACCATCTCCACGCTGTCGTCGTTATCGTCCACGGTGTCATTCTCGTTCACGCGCGTAACCCGGAAGTTGCCGCCGTTGAAGTCGAAGTCGTCCTGGACGCCAAGCGTCTGATTGACCTCGGTGCCGCTGGACGCGCTGGAATCCGCGCTGGCGCTGATTCCGAGGAAGGACTCGATCTGGCCGGCCAGATCGGCGGCATTGGCGTGATCGAGGAAGATGATCTTGCTGCGCCGACGCGCATCGATCTGGGGAAGGTTCTCGATGAAGTTCTGCACCGTGGCGATGCGGTCGGCCGTGTCGGTGATGGTGAGCTGGAGGGAGGCCGGGTCGTACCAGAGGCGACGGCCCTCGGCCTCCGCCTTGCTGTAGCCGTCCTGCGAGTAGAGGAGCGTCTCGACGACCGAGCGCACCTGATCCGCGAAGGCGCGGGCAAGGTCGGGGTTGTCGGCGAACTGGGTGATCGGCGTCAGGTTGAAGGTGGCGATGGTGAGCTCATTGCTGTAGAACTTGGCGAGGAAGTTCTGGTCCTGCAGGATATTGCGGACCTTCTGAACGTTGTCGGCGGTGTCCTTGATGATAAGGGTGCTGCCCTCGATGATGAGCTTGCGCTCGGGGTTGAAGGGCTGGAGGTCGTCGGCGACGAGGAGGGCGGAGAGGAGCGCCTTGATCTCGGGGGCCTTGGACTCGTCGATCTCGTAGCTATCGAAGATGAGCTGCGTGCGCTGCTGGCCGCGCAGGCTCTCCTGAATCTTGCGGATCTTGGAGATGTTGGCCTCGGAATCCGTGACGATCAGCAGGTTGCGGGCGGTATCGAGGAGGATCTCCTGGCCGAGGAGGCTGGGAACGCCCTTCTCACCGTAAAGCAGGCGCGGAAGCGTGCCGCCCTCGATGAGGGACTCGATGGTGGATATCTGGTCGGGAGCGAGGCGGAAGACCTCGGTGCGCAGGTCGGGTTCGATGATAACGATGCTCTTGCCCGGTTCGCGGCGCCAGCGGAGGCCGATGGGAAGCAGCGCGGAATCGAGCACCTCGTGCAGGGCCACGTCTTCCCAGGCGCCCTCGATCTTGGCATTCACTTCGCCGACGATGGAAAAGTCGATGCCCGAGAGCACGCGCAGGTTCTGGAGGAAATCCGCGAGGGACATGGCGCCGATGGTCCGCAGGGGAATCGGCGTGTTCATCTTCTCGACGGCGTCGGCCTCACTCTGCTCAAGGTTCCGCTTTGCGGCCTCGTTGGCCTGGAGGGCGTTGTACTCGGCTTCCGTGCCGGCGAGGTAGGAATCGGGCTTGAGGAACGAAGGATCGAGGTCCTTGGCATCCAGCCAGCGCTGACGGGCGCGGGCGAGTTCACCCTTCTTGTAGAGGGAAACGCCCTCGTCATAGGCCATCTCGGCCTGACGGGTGCGCTCCTTGGAGAGGCGTTCGACATCGGCCTTGGCCGCGGCTTCCTGTGCCTTGACGGCGGCATCGGCCTTGGCAACCGCGGCTGCGGGAGTGGGGGCGGTCGCTTCGACAGGGGGAACCGGGGTGGGGGCCGGTGTGAACTGGGCGGCGGGGGCGTTGGCAAAGGGGCTGTCGGGGACGCCGGGCGCGGGGGCAGGCGTGGGCGCCGGAGCGGAAGCGAAGGGGCTGTCGGGAACGGTCGCGGCGGCAGCCGACACGGGGCGTTCGATGACGACAGGAGGCGCGGGAGTGGGAGCAGGCGTCGGGGCGGGCGTGGGCTTGGGAGCCTCGGCCACCACGGCGGTCTTCTTGACGGCCTCGGCGGCCGCCTTCTTGTCGTCTTCTGCCTTCTTGGCGGCAGCGGCGAGGGCCTTCTTCTCTTCTCCGGCCTTCTTGACTGCGGCCGCGTCGGCGATCTTCTTGTCCTCCGCAGCCTTCTTCGCGGCAGCGGCTTCGCCGACCTTCTTATCGTCCTCGTCCTTCTTTGCGAGAGCGGCTGCCTTCTTGTCGTCTTCCGCCTTCTTCGCCGCAGCGGCCTTCTTATCGGCGTCCACGGACTTCATGGCGGAGGAGCTTGCTGCTCCCAGCGACTTGTTGGCCGACTCGAGGCCCTTCTTGGCCTTGGAGTTTGTGGGCGCGGAGGCGAGCACGGCCGCGTAGGCCTTGGCGGCGCCATCGTAGTTCTTCGCCTTAAGCAGGCGATCGGCGGCGGCGAGGTCCTCCCCGAGCTTCCGCTCCTGAGAGGCGGCGACGAACTTCTTCTCCTCGGAGCCAATCTTGGCGAGGAGGGAAGTGGCGGGCTTGTTCTGCTTATCGAGCGCGAAAACGCGGCCGACGGTCTGGCGGGACTTGTCGAACTGGTTGGCCTTGAGTTCCGCGCTGGCGGTCTTCAGGAGGCCATCGATCGCGGTCTTGTTCTTGGCGGCGTTGAAGGCGGATTCCTCTTTGGCAATCCGGGCGGAGAGCTTATCGAGGTCATTCTTGAAGAGCCCCTTGGCGGTCTCGCGCGCGGCGGCCTCGTTCCGGCGGGCCTCGTCGAAACGCTTCTCCTTGGAGGCGCGTTCGGCGGCCTTGATCCGGTCGCCCACAGCCTTCTCGAGGGATTCTTCGAGGCCCTTGGTGCGCTCCTTCTCGATGCGCTCGCGAAGGCTCTTGGCGCGTGAGTTGGCCGGGTCGAGTTCCAGTGCCTTGGTGACCTCGACGGCGGCTTCGTCATAGCGGCCTGCATTGCGGCGGTCGTCCGCGGAACGCAGGATGCTGGACACTCGCTCTGCGCGGGCGCTGGCGACGGCGGCTTGCTCGGCCGCGGCGATATCCTTGGCGAGCTGGTCGAGACCGGGCGCCTTGGGATCGGCGGCGCGCGCCCTCTCGAGGAACTCGCGGGCGGCGGAAAACTGCTCCTTCTTCAACTCGGCGCGAGCCGACTTGAGGAGCTGTTCCGCCTGAGCGGTGCCATTGGTTTTCTTGGCATCGGTCTGGCTGGACTTGGATGCGGTGTCGTTGGGGGCCGATTGGATCGCCACCGGTGCCAGCATGAGGCTGGCAGCCAGAGTGGCTTGGATAGCCACGCCTCCGGTTAGCTTTCGTAGGCAACGCCTGCTGCTCTGCCGATTCATAGGCCTCGTGCATCTCCTTGGTTTTCCACTACCAAGACAACCTTACTCGTCTCCGGGGGCTTCAATCCACCCGGCAACCGAAAAGGTGTCAAGGAAACAGATGGGCTCTTTTCGCGGTCCATCATCATCGCTGCAATCCTGTGGTGCACTCCGAAATGCTGTAAATCATGGGGTTGGCGCCACCGGTTGATCCGGCACGGGAGTCGGGGCGGTAATGGCGGCAATCTGGTTCTGTAGGTCCAGCGCCTCCCGGTGGGACGGATCACGATCCAGAATCCCGTTCACCACCCGCAGGGCATCGGTATACCGCTTCTCCTTGAAGAAGGACTCCGCATTGCGGTATTCCTTGTTTAACTCCTCGCGGGCGGCGCCTTCCTCGGTGGTGGACTTGCGGTCGAACATGTTGGGGCGGATCAGCTTCACCGCCTTGGTGTCCTTGGTGATGTCGGTCTGGGTGGAGATCAACTTCCCCTCCACGGCCATGATCGCATCGCGGTAGACGGGGACCACCTTGTCCTTCATCCGCTCGGAGGGAAGCAGGATCGTGAATTCCTTGGGTGTGGGATTGGGCTGCTCTGGTGGCGTGAAGTTGCTTTCGTTCAGCAGCATGTAGCCCGCGAGGCAGAGCAGCCCAACCAGAACCCCGGTCGCCACCAAGTCGGCGCGCTTTTGGAGTTTCTCGAGGATTTCCTTCACCTGGTCGTTCATCGCGGCATCACCTTGGCGTGTTACCAAATTCCTGCTTTCCTGCTACTGGCGGCGGCGCGATCCGCCCGCTGGGGGGCCGGGGCGGCGCGGAACCGTCGGATCGCCTTCGAAACCTGTGAATCCTCCACCGGGCTGCGTGCCCGCCCTTGCGGTGGGAACCGGCGTGGGGGTGATCTTGAGGTGGTTGACCTTGTCGATCATCTTGGTCTTGATCGTGAACCGCTGGACTCCCAGCGGCGAACTGCCCGCGGGGCCCGCAAGGCTCACGATGTCGTCGATCTCGGGATCGATCAGCGTCCGGCCCTTGAGCTTTTCCTTGATCGCGGAGTTGAACGTCGCGGCGTCAACCGACTGCTCGCTCTGGGCGACCACCGTCAGCGAGCCATCGTGGCCTGTCTCGATGTCCACGATGGTGATTCCCGGCGGGCGGGCCTCGGCGAGCAGCGTCAGCACATCGATCCAATAGTCCCGCTGGCCAACGGCCTTGTTGAGGCCCAGGAACTTGTCGGCGATGTCCTGCTGCTCAGCCTGGGCATCGGTGAAGCGCTTGGACTGGGCGAAGTTCTTGAGGTACTCGCCCTCCAGCGACGAGGCCGCTGCGCCATATTTGACGGAGTAGTCGTTGCCTGCCTGGGAGGCGAAGAACACCGTGCCACCCACCACCGCAGCCATGACCGCGGCCACCCGATAGGGGAAGTCGCGGGTGATCTTGCGCTCCTCTGGCAGGAAGTCCACGCGGCAACTGCCGATGCCCATGCCCTGCAGCGCGAGGCCGATGGCGGGGAGGAACGTTGTGATGGCGCCGAGCGTGTCGGGCCAGCGCAGGGGGCTATCCGCGGGGAGTTGGTTGGCGATGGAGACGTTCATCGTCAGCTTTTCCTCGAGGTAGGTGTCGATGCCCTTCATCTGGGCCAGGCCGCCGCCCAGAATCACGGAGTCGATCGCCATGCCGTCGGGCTGGGTGATGTAGAAGTCGAGGGAACGGCGGATTTCCGTCACGATGCGGTCGGCGACTTCGGTCGCCGCGGCGGAGGCGTCCTCGTTGAGTTGGCCCTCGGATTCGAAATCGAAATTGTAGGACATCAACTGGGTGGAGGTGGTCTTGATCCGCTCGGCGTCGTGGAAGCTCTCCACGGAGCAGCGCCGCTGGATCGCCTTGGTCATCTCGTTGCCGCCCAGGGGGATCGTGCGGTTGAAGAGGACCATTTCCCCCACGCGCCCGCGGCCCACGGCGAGGTCCATCGTCGTGGCGCCAAGGTTGATGTAGCCCCTGACTTCCTCGTAAGCGAACTCCGCCGGGGCTTCCTCTTCCGGCGCCGCCTCGGGTTCGGGCTCGGGGGCTGCCTTGCCCTTCTTGCCAAACTTTGGAATCTGGAAGCCAGCGCCCTTGGCCTTTGCCTTGGGACCGGCGGCTTTTCCCCCGTGGGAGAGCGCGTCGAACAGCTTGGCGGCCTTGGCCTCGTCCATTCCCACGAATTCAAGCGCGTTGAACACGGCGAAGGACGAGACCCCGATGGCGATGGGCGTCAGGCCGGTCTTCGCGGCGAGCGCCATGAAGTCACGAACCTCGTCGATTCGGACGGCGGCGAGGAGGACTTCGACTTCGCCCTCGTCGGCTAGTTCGCGGTGCTGATACTGGAGGATCGTCTTGTCGAGCGGGAAGGGGATCTGCTGGCGCGCCTCGTACTGGATGATGCGGGCCAGGCGCTCGTCGGAAGTCTTGGGTAGGCGGAAACGCCGGGTGAAAATCTTCTGTCCAGAGATAGTGAAGATCGCCTTGCGGCTGGAAAAGCGCCCCTTTTTCAGCACTTCGCGGGCAGTCATCGCGATGGCCTGACGAACCTCGTCGTCGGCCATGCCGGGGGTTGCCCCCGTTGGCGCCGATTCGGCACGGAGGACGCGAACGCCTTTCTTGTCGAGCGCCAATTCGACGATCTTGACCGTGTTGAAGCCAAGATCGACGCCGAGGCATTGCTTTAGCAGGGGCATGTGATGCTAAAGTTTCCTTCCTTGGGGTCGCCGAGCGGTACAACAAGCTTGATGGGCCGGGCTGCTGAATCCCGGGCCCCCATGACGGCGCGATTCGCGCTCGCACCAGCAACTGACGACTAGCGCTTGCAAGGGCAACGTCAATCTCTCCCCCGGCGGGGCATGGCAGGAGAATGGGCGGACCGGATGGCGGGTGTCCCGCAATGGTCCCCGCAGACTCCGGGGCTCCAACTTTGCCGCCATTGCAGAGTGGGGTGGTGCAAGGGTCAACGTGATTCCTCCGACCCCGCGACAAACTCCGCCATCGAGGTGGGAAGTTCGAGCGCGGCGACGACGCGCTCCACCGCCAGCAGCCGCATCGCGTGGTTGACGGGAAGGCCGCGGCACTCCTCCGGGAGCAGGTCGCCGGGCCCGGCGGATAGCGTCCGGATTGGCGGTGGCTCCTCGCCCTCCAGCCTCGGCAGCGGCCCCCAGCGATGCTGACCCGTCATGCCGAAAAGCACCATCGCTGGCGCACCAACCGCCTGGGCCAGATGGGCGGGACCCGAGTCGCACCCAACAAAGAAGAGCGCACCCGCAAGTAACGCCGCCAACTCGTCCGAATCCAACGCGCCATGCAGGCTGTGGCACCACGGGCGCTTGCGCAGCGGACCGGCCAGCGCCATGCGTCCCTCTCGCGAGCCGACAAGCAGCACCGGGAAGCCGCGAGCATGCAGCTCGTCGGCCAGTCCCAGAAAACTTGCGAGGGGCCAGAACTTGTCCCGGCTGTCGGCCTCCACATGGAGCACGGCGTAGGTCCCGGGGTCCGCACCGGCGCGCTCCAGTAAACGCGTGCGGCGTTCGAGGGCAGGGGCGCTCGGCAGGACGCGCGGGCGTTCCAGCCGGGCGGCGATCCCGAAGGGCGCCAGCAGGTCGAGGATCGCGGCGACCTCGGGCTTTTCCATGCTCTTGGCCACCGGTGCGGCCAGCAGGTCGCCCCACACCTGCTCCTTCAGGCCGTTATCCCCCCGCCAGCCGACGACCGGCGCGCCGGCCTGCAGGAACAAGGGCGCCGGGGAAATTCCGTGGCAATATGCCAGCAGGACGACATCGGGCACGATGCAATCCAGGAACCGGGCGAATTGCCATGCGGCCCGGGGAGATCGCCCTCTCGCCGCATCGGGAACCTCGCGAACGCGCACGTTTTCGGGCACGTTTGCCCTCAACACCGGCGCCGAGACGGGGCCCGCCAGGAGGTCAATCCGCGTCCCGGGAAAAGCCAAAGCCAACTGCCCCACCATCGGGAGCGCCAGCACGGCGTCACCCAGCATATCGTGCAGCACCACTTGGATCCGGGCCGGGCTCTCACCCGCTTGGGGAATGGCGCGGTCACCCCGCGAGGCGTGGTGGGCGGCGGCGATTCCGGGGCGGATGGCCTGCTTGGCGGCGGAAGCGAGCGCTCGCGCGCCCTCCCCCAGCAGCATCCCAACTCGGTCCATCGGCGAGATGCGGGTGTCGGGGTCGTCCAGCGCGTATTCGAGGAAGGCCCACTGGCGCCGCGCCCAAACCGTCCGGCTTTCCCACGACTGACTCAGTGGGATCCCGCGGCGATAGGTGTCCTCCAGCGCACCGAATGGCGCGAAGGCGATATCTCGCGCGGCGGGGCGGATTTCCTCCACCAGGCGCTCGCGATTCCAGAAGCCCCGTCCGTCCTGACGGGCGCGCTCCCGGGCGCGGTCGCGGTTGATGCGGTTCAGCGGCAGGTGGTGCCAGACGAGGGCCGTGGGCTCGACGCCGACCGGGAGCCCCGCGCGGCGGAGCTCTCTCCAGAACTGGGAATCCTCGCGGCTGTACTCGTAGTTCCACGTGAGGGAAGACTTGTCGGAGGTGATTTCGCGGAAGGGAAAGTCCGCGGCCAGGCGACGCTCGAAGATCAGGTTGGAGGTCGTGGGAATATCCAGCCGTCCGCCGAGCTTTCCGAAGAACGTGGGCGTGCTGCACCCGATGGTCCATGCGAGTTCGGGGGAGTACCAGTTGGGCGAGAGCATCTCCGCCGCGGGAAGGACAGCTCCACCGGCGGCCACCCATTGGTTGCGATCGAGGGCGGCGAGCAGGCGCTCCAGCCAGAACCGGTCAACCTCGCAATCATCGTCGATGAAGGCCACCAGCTCCGAGGTAGCCGCCGCGACGCCGGCGTTGCGGCACTCGGTGAAGGTGCCCTCGGGCCCGGGGATCACGCGGTGGGGAAAGGCGAAGCGCGCGGAGGCGAGATACTGCTCCGTGTCGTCGGTGGACTGATTGTTGACGATCACCACCTCAGCCGGAAGGGCGGTCCCCGACCCCAGCGCGCCCAGTGCCTGGGCCAGCAGCGCCCGCCGGTTGGCGGTCATGATGACGACGGAGACAGACCTCATGGCGGGAGCATGGACCCGGGGCCCGCGAAGGGGAAGCGGAATCGCGGCGCCCGGGCGGCGCGGGGGATGCGGGAAGTGCGCCTACCACGAATGGACACTGATAGGCACGAATTCTCCCCGCCTGAACCCGATAGAGACCATGCCGCGTGCTCGCTTCCATTTGCGTTGATTTGTGTCCATTCGTGGTAACCTCCTCCCTGGCGGCATGGAGGCTTGACGGTCAGGCTCGCGGCTCCTTCACTGGGGGCCTGAAGCAAACCCGCCCCCTGCGAGAACCGACGCGCCTTGGCCCTGACCAGCAATCCCGACTACCGCATGATCGCCGCCGGGTCGGCGGCGGATGCGCGGGGTCCCTCGCTCTCCGTCGTCGTTCGCCTGGCGCGGGGCGCGGCCTATGTGGCCATCGCCGTGTTGATGGGTTACTTCCTCTCCGTTGGCACCATCGAGAGCCGGTCGTTCTATCTGCTGGCCTTCGCGACCGGCTGGCTGAACCCGGTATGGAGCATCTACGCCCTGGCGATGATGGGGCCGACGTATCTCCTGGACCAGTCCAAGACACACCTGCTGGCGGGGATCGAGGTGTTCATCCTCGGCATGTTTGCCGGAGAACTTCGCCTGGTGGGGAGGCCGATCCGCGGCGCCAACGCGGAAGACCAACGCGACGCCACGATGGACGTGGGCGGCGCGGCGCCACCGGTGTATTGGGGCGTATGGCCCCATTATCTGGTGGGACTGCTGCTGATGCTGGCGGCGTCCTCGCTGGTGGGGCTGCAACTGGTGGTCTTTCGCGAGAACGCGGGCGAGGCGCGCTTCTCCCAGAACAACCTGATCAACGGCCTGAGCCAGATGTTTTACTTCGCCGCGACAGCGCCGGAGTGGACGCTCAAGTCTCTCTGGAACTGGGCGACCGGCGCGCTGGTCGCCGTGATAGTCGCCCGCCGCGCGACGCCAATCATCGCGGCGCGATGGATGAAGATCGGCGGCGTGGCGCTGTTGGCGGCGTGCTTCTTTGGATTTCTGGAGTGGCGCGGATGGCTTTCGCTTCATCACGTGCGCGCGCCCAATCCCGATCCGCTCCACGCGGGGCGCTTTCAGGGCACCGCCGGCCACGCGGGCTGGTTTGCCCAGTGGATCGTGCTGATGTGGCCGGGCCTGCTGCTGTGGTGGGCGTGGGGGCGCGGAAAGCGCAACGTCGCCGTGGCCGGCGCGCTGGCGTTCGTGGCCATGGCGCTGGTGCTGACGGCGGCGCGCGCGGGATGGCTGGGCGCGATGGTGGGCGGGGCGCTGGGCGGCGTGTATCTCTTCGTCCACTACCCGGCGCTGCGGCGGCAACTGCCCAAGGTTCTCGCCATCGCAATCGCCATCGCGGCGGTGGGCGTCTTCTTTGGCGGAGATGTGCTCTGGCACCGCGTGACGAATCTGCTGAGGGCGCAGGACCGCGCGAACTACTACGTTTCGGGGCTCCTTTTCCTCCGCGAACATCCCTTCGGCCTCGGCCTTGGCACGCACTTCCAGTTCTATGACTGGTGGATCAACCCCTCGTGGACGTGGGCGCAATTCGACCATGTGGACTCCCACTCGATCTGGCTGCACACCTTCATCGAGAACGGCCCCTTCGTGCCGATGATGATCCTGGCGGGTCTCATTGGCACGGTGCTGGAAGTCCGCAAGTCGTGGGCGCTGATGGACGAGCACACCCGCGCCATCCTGGTGGCGCTGTGCCTGGCGCTGGCGGGAATCTTCACCGTGGGATTCGCCCAGTACCTGCCGTATATACGCATTGTGGAGCTGTCGATCTGGATCGCCTTTGGCCTGCTGGTGGGTATTTGCCGCAAGAAGCGCGCGCGCCAGGCAGAGCCCGTGCAGAGCGCCCGCGGGCCGCGGCTCCTGCTGCTCTGCGGCGGCGGCGCCCTGCTGATGGCGAGCATGAACGCCCCGCGCGCCGTGACGAATTCGCTGCCACGCGCCTACTCGAGGGAGAAGGACGGCGCCGTCTCCGTCTGGACGACGGGCGAGTGGCGCACGGTGGTGGATCGCGACATCGACCACATCGCGTTCTCGCTGTATCGCAAGGGCTATCCCGACCATAAGGTGAAGGGCCTCCCGGCGCATGGCGCGGTCACCTGGCCAGACGGGCGGCGCGAGACGTTCACGCTCCAGCCGGAGGAGTGGCGCTACTTCGAAATGCGCCGCGAGAGCCGCACGCCCGAGCGCTGGGCCGCGCCGGAGTTCCTCTCCATCGCCGTGACCCCGCTCTTTACTCCCGCCGAGTTCGACCCCGGGAGCGCCGACCGCCGGCAGCTTGGCGTCTATCTCAATGGCCTGACCTTCGAGTCGGAACGCCGCGAGAAGCGCGACGAGCCGATCTGGCGCTATTGATCGATCGTTCCGGAGCGACCGCCGGATTTGTGGCGGAGGCGGACGCGCTCGATCCGCATGTCGCGCTGCACCGACTTGAGCATGTCGTAGAGCGTGAGCAGCGCGACGCTCACCGCCGTCAACGCTTCCATCTCCACCCCCGTCTTTCCCGCCAGCTTCACCGTGGCGCGAACACGGGCCGCGGAGGGCCGCGCGACCTCCTCGATGTCTATATCGATGGACGAGAGCGCCAGCGGATGGCAGAGCGGAATCAGCGACGCAGTGTTCTTCGCAGCCATGATTCCGGCGATGCGCGCCGCGGCCAGCGCGTCGCCCTTCCTTGACTTGCCGGAGAACAGCAGCAGCCGCGTTTCCGCCGACATCCGCAGTTCGCCTTCGGCCACGGCGACGCGCTCGGTCACCGCCTTGCCTCCCACGTCCACCATGCGCGCGGCGCCCTGCTCGTCCAGATGGGTCATCAGCTTCTTTGCCATGCTAATCCTGCCTACTCCCCTGAAGGATGCGCATCACAAGCCGCCGCGAGAGCGCCTCGAACTCCGCCGTGGAATCCGTCAGCGACGCATTCGTGAGGAGCGCCATCGTCATGCCCGACCGCGAGTCGATCCACAACAGGCATCCCGTATATCCCGTGTGATAGCGAATCCGCCCAGGGATCGACAGGTCCGGCGCGTAGGGAAGCGTGGTTGGCGAAATCATTCCGCCCTCTGTGATCCAGATGCTTCCGAATCCATCGCAGCGGGGCAGCGAAGTTGCGGGACCGAGCAGGAGGCGTCGCCACTCTCCGCGGGGGCCGCCGCTCTCCGCCTCCAACCGGGAAACGACGAGGGCGATGCTCTCCGCCGTGGCGAAGAGCCCACTGTGCGCGGGGAGGCCGACGCCGGACTCCAGCATGAACGCGGCGAGGGGATCGTAGGGTTGGCCGGCAAGCGCATTGCCCGCCTTGTCCACGCCCGACACGGCGACCTGTGAGCTCTGTGACGGGGCGAACGTGATAGAATCCCCGCCCAGCGGATTCCAGAAATCGTCGCGCAGACGCTCCTCCTTGAACTCCGCCGCAAAGAGGCCAATAAGCACATAGCCGGAATTCGCGTAGTGGTAGCATCCCCGATTCCGCACGCCCTTCAGCAGGGAGGACACCCCATCCGACAGGATCAGCTCGCGCAACGTCGGCATCAGCACCTCGTCGTCGAGCCCGCCGCGGTGCATGCGGAGAACACCAACCCGAGCATCGCCCGGGTGCTTCCCATCGAGCAGGATCGACAGCGGGACGCCGGCCAGAGGCTTCGCAAGCGAGGCCGTGTCGAAGAGCGTGGCGCGGTCGATGGGAGGAGACTTCTCCGCCATGCCAACGCTTCCAAACGTGTTTGAATAGACCAGCGCCCCGTTGTGCGCGATGGCGAGCTGGCCCCCGACGATGGGGCCCTCGCGATGAGCGCGCGCGATGTCGGCGTCGAGAGTTGCGAAGGTTCCATCCAGCAGGCCGTGATCGGCCTCGCGCGCAGCAATCAGATTGCCACGCCGTGTTGGCGCACAGGCGGTCGCCAGCATCGCGAGCAGCGCGACGAGGATCAGCCTCACGGCAGCACCGTCGCCAGCCAGGGCTCGGCGCGCGTATAGACATCGCGCGGCGATAGTCCCGCAAGGCAGGCCATGTGGGCGTCGCCCTTCAGCGGACAAGTCCGCTCCCAGCAGGGCACGCACGCGAGATCGTCGCGCTGGATCGCGAGCTGATCCGCCGCGCCGCCGGTCCACGGATGATTTCGCTGTGCATCGGTTCCGCCAAAGAGCGTCAGCACCGGCACGCGAAACAACCCCGCCAGATGCGATGGTCCCGTATCGCTGCCGATGAAGAACTTGCAGAGCGAGATCAGCGACGCCATTTCGCGCACGCTCGTCGGCGGCGCGGCGAATGCGCGCTCCCTGGCGAGCAGCGATACGATCTCGTCGCGCATCGGCTCTTCCTTCGGTCCCCACAGCACGATGGGGCGCAGGCCGCTTCGCGCGGCGATGAGCCGTGCCAATTCGGCGAAGCGCGCGGGTGCCCAGCGCTTGCTGGCGAAACCCGCGCCGGGATTCACCGCGAGGAGGGGTTCGCCCTTCCAACCGGCCCCGCTCAGGCTCGCACCGATGGCCTCGCGCTCCGCGTCGCGAATGCCGATGCGGCCCCGCGGGGGGACGCGCGGCACCTCCAGGCCCAGGCCTTCCAGCAGGCGCAGGTTCTGCTGCGTCACATGCACGTCGCTGGCCTCGGGGCGGACGCGGCGGTTGTTGAAGAGGAAGTCCACTTCCCGCGAGTTGGGCCCCGCGAATCCCACCCGAGTCCGCGCGCCACAGGCCCACGCCGCGAGGCCGCCTTTGGTGATCCCCTGCAAGTCCAGCGACGCGTCCCAGCCCTCCTCGCGAACTGCGCGAAAGAAGGGGCGGATCTCCGACCGGTACATCGCCCGGAATTTCCCGCGCCAGCGGCGCCGGGGGATTGTATAGACGCGGTCGAGGGCCGGGTGATTTTCGAGGAGTGGCGCGCTGAGCTCCTCCACGAGCCAACCGATGCGCGCGCCGGGGAGCTGATCCCGCAACGCATCGAGCACCGGAAGCGCATGGATCACGTCGCCAATGGCCGACAGCCGCACAACGAGAACGGAGGTAGGTTTCGTCATTCCGTGGATCAGCGGAGGTGGAAGCCCGTGCGGTGTGGGACGAATGGTTCCGCGGGGTGGGCCTTGGTCTGAACGCGGAGGCACCGCAGGAAATTCAGCAAGTCCTCCTGCTCGCTGGCGGAGAGCGCCTTGAAGATTGCCACGGAGCTGTTGGCCTCGCTTCCCTCGCCCGCGTGCATCACCACCGCCTCGCGCAGCGTGGTCGCGCGCCCATCGTGCAGCCACGGCCCCGTGTCGGCCACGCCCCACAGGGGCCGCGTCACGAAGAGATCGGGCTCCACCGTGAGCGAGCGCATCTCTGTCCGCTGGGGAACGATGTCAGCCAGTTCGGCGCCCATGCGGTGACGGCGGAGGTCGCTGAAGAGCGGGACGTCGATGGTGCCATCGGCATTGTGGGGCAGGCGGGGCAGCGCCTCGTCGGGCATGTCCTCGCTGTTGAGGTCGAATGTATACCCCGTGGGCCGCTCGTCGGCGCCCTTCCGCAGGGCATGGGTGCGCTGAACCACGGGGGCGAGGTTCTCCGAGAGGAACTCCCCGGGCACCATCGGCGGCATCTCGCCCTCGACCTGCTTGAAGACGGAAACGAACTCGGCGGATTTGCGGAAGGGCTGTTCGCGGATCGCGAGCTCGCGCGGGTCCAGAATCGTGACGCGCGGGTCGCGAATGCGCAGGCTGGGCACATGGCATACAGTGCAGCCAACTGTGTCCATCAACGCGCGGCCACGCGCCGTGGAGGCACTATCCAACTGGCGTTCGTCCACCGCGGGCGGGCGCATCGCGGCGAGGAAGATCGCGATGGCCGAAACCTCGCCCTCCAGCATTTCGTGATAGGCGCCCTGGGCGTCGTCGTCGATGAAGCCGCGCTCCAGCAGTTCGCGCGGCTGGATGGCGAAATGGAAGTTCACCGCACCGGCGATGAAGTTGCGCAGCGACGAGGCGATGCCCTTGAACTGAAAGGGCCGCACGACCATGTCCAGGCTGACGCCCTGGACTTCCGACCGGTCGAGCGCCCCCACCGAACTCGCCGTGATGTATCCGAAGCCGACTCCCTTGGAGACGAGGGCCTTGCGCGACGGCACACCCGTCGCCACCGCCTCTCGCAATGCCTCGTCGGCGATATCGAGCAGGTCCGAAGTCATTTCGTCGGAGAGGCGCTGTATATACCCTAGCCCGAAATTGTGGGGCGGGTTGCGGACGATGCCCCGCGTCATGTCGTCGGGTTCCTCGAAGATGAACACGTTGGCGGAAAACCCCGCGCCGGAGCCAATGCTCCCCGATTCGCGCGGCATCGAGAGGTCGCCGTGCCTTGTGGAACCCATGGCGCTGTGGCACTCGAAGCAGCCCTGTGCGTCGAGGCCGTTGAACCGCAGGAACGGCGAAATTGTCCCCCCCGCAAGCGAGAGCTTCCTTCTGCGCGGACCCGTCGGGCCTTCCCCGAATCCGTCGTCGGTTGTGTAGCGGTTCGTGTACAGATGCATCCCGCGATAGAACAGCGTCGGCAGGTCCACCGTTCCCGCGTTGATGTCGTCCTGGGCCGTCAGGACGCCGGGCTTCAGCACGCCATCGTGTGGATGGGGCAGCGTCGGCACCGGGTCGTCGGGCCGCGTGCCGCCGTCATAGGCGGCACCCGCCGGGGAACCGGCGAGGAGAAGGCCAAGGGCGATGCAGGAAAGGGATCGAAAGGCCATGGTACGGGGTCGCAAGGATGTATCGGATGCTGGTCGAAAACAAACGAAGTCTAGGCGGCCCGCATTGTCACGGGCAATCTGGATTGAGGCCATGTTGGGCGTCGGAAATCCGGGATTGCTCGGGAGGGGCGATCAAATGGATGCTGGCCTCCGCCATGTCAGCCGCCGCCATCCCAGCCCCGACGACCGTCCCGCGCAAGAGCCCGTGGCTGGTGGGCCCCATGGTGGACATCCTGATCGGGTGTGGCGCGTGGACGATTCCCCTGCTGGTGGCGACGCGCCTGGCGGAGACCTCTCAGGTCATCGCGGTTTCCTTTTTCTTCTACTTCCTCACGATCTTCTGCAACAATCCACACTATATGGCGACGATCTATCGCGCCTATGGCACGCGGGCGGATTTCAGCAAGTACCGGTTCTTCACGGTTTACCTGACGGCGCTTCTGATCCTGACGGCGGTGGGGGCCCACTTTGCGCCGGTGGTGTTGCCGATCCTGTTTACGGTCTATCTGACGTGGAGCCCCTGGCACTACACCGGCCAGAACTTCGGCATTGCGATGATGTTTGCGCGGCGGGCGGGGGTACAGCCGACGCGGACGCAACGCAACCTCCTCTACGCCGCCTTTGGAGCGTCCTACCTCGTCTGGTTCCTGTCTATACATTCCACCTTCGCGGCCAGCCCCTACATCCTGACGCTCGGCATTCCGTCCGCCGTGGCGGAGCCGTTGCGCTGGGTCCTCTTCGCCGTGTTCGTCACGACGGCGGGGCTCGCCATCGCGGGGATGTCGCGCGTGGTGGGAATGCGGGCGCTCATGCCGGCGGCGATCCTGATCTCCACCCAGTTCCTGTGGTTCGTGCTGCCGGTTTTCCTGAGCACCCTCGCCGCCGACACCGCCGCGCCGCTCTACTTCAGCACCGGGGCGCTGGCGTTCATGCACTGCGCCCAGTACCTGTGGATCACCAGCTACTACGCCCGGCGCGAATCCGACACCGGCGCGCGGCCCTCGCGGTGGAGGCCGGTTGCCTACTATGGCGGCATGGTGGTGGGCGGCATTGCGCTCTTTGTGCCGGGGCCGTGGCTGGTCAGCCGCGTGTTCCGCTTCAACCTGGTGGAGAGCTACCTGATCTTCAGCTCGCTGGTGAACATCCACCACTTCCTGCTGGACGGCGCGATTTGGAAACTGAGGGACGGGCGCATTGCCGCGCTTCTTCTCGGCACGTCGGGTCGCGCTTCGGCGGATGGCTCCGCGCGCCGCGGCCTGCTCGTCCGCGGGGCGGGATGGATCATGGCGCCCCGGGCCCGATTTGCGCGGTACGGGCTGGCGGCGGCGATCATCGCCATCGGACTGCTGGATCAGTGGCAATACTTCCTGACGATGGACGGCGCCCCCACCGAGCGCGCGGCCCTGGCGGAGCGCCTGAACCCCTCAGACTCCCGCGCCCTGATGCGGCAGGCGCGCCAAAGCCTCGACGCCGGGCGCCCCGCGGAGGCCCTCGACCTCGTCACGCGCGTCTCCGCCCTCGGCGGGCTCAACGCCGACGCGCTCCGGCTGCGCGGCAATATCCTCGCCGGCGCGGGTCAGGACGACGAGGCATGGCTCACCTACCGCACGCTGGAGGCCGTCGTCCGCCCCGACATTCCCACGCTGGTCAACGTCGGCGTCCTCGCGGCCAGGCGCGGCGAGAAGACCACCGCCATCGCGAAGTTCCGCGCCGCCCTCTCCGCAGATCCCGTGCGCACCGATGTGATGCTGAACCTGGCCGAGGCCCTGTATGAGCGCGGCGACTATCGCGAGGCCATCGCGCAGTACGACGCCTACATCGTGGCCGCGGGCGCGAAAGCCAAGACGCCCGGCGAGTTGCGCGGCGTCCTTCGCGCGACGCTCCGCATGGCCGCCGCACAGGCCGGCGCGGGCGAGGACGAGGCCGCCTTCGAGACCGCCCGCTCCGCCGCCCAGCTCGCCGCCGGAGCCTCGCTCCCCGACCTCGAGAGCCAGGCCCTCGAGCGCATGAGCGGCATCCTCAGCGACGGCGGCAACGACCGCGCCGCTCTGCCGCTCCTCCAGCAGGCCGTGGGTCGCGCGGGAGAGGCCCGCGATCCCCTGCTGGCCGCCATTCAGTTCTACAACCTGGGCACCATGCTGACGCGCATCGAAGCGCGCGAAGAGGAGGCCTGGGCCTGCCTCGTCGAGTCGCGCCGCCTCTTCTCCGAAAGCCCCGGAGCCCAGGCCCCCGCGACCCTCCCCGGCCTGATCGCCGGACTGGAAGCCACCCACCCCGTGCTCGCCACGCTCCCCGACCCCGACCGCCTCGCGCGCCTCCGCCGCGCCCTCACACAGCCATAGGCTTGACCGGCGACGCCCCGCCGCCGATACTCTCCCCCATCACCCCGGGGAGCGCGCCGACCATGGACCACGACCACAAGAATCACCCCCACCAGCACGGCCCAGGCTGTGGACACCCCGCCGTCGTCCACGGCGACCACGTGGACTACCTCCACAACGGCCACCTGCACCACGTGGACGGCACCAAGGTGGAGGAACACGCCCTGGACATCACCCCCCGCAACCCCTCCGACTGCGAAGCCACCAGCCTCCACACCCCGCACCACACCCACGGCCCCACCTGCGGCCACGAAGCCGTCCCCCACGGCGACCACACCGACTACGTCGTCAACGGACGCCTCCACCACCCCCACGACGGACACTGCGACGATCATGGTCCGGTGGTGGTGTTGAAGAATATGGCGCCGTGAGGGGCGCTGCACTTTTCGCTTCATAGTCGAAAGCGCCCGGATTTCGAAATTCTCAGGGCTCGGTATCCTGGGCTGCTTTGTAGGCCTGCCGCATGTGGTGGGGCTCCTCGGGGATCGTGTATTTCAGGCTACCCTCCGCAATCATGGGGCTCAATTGATTCTCCACCAAGTATGTCTGATTCCGCCCAAGAATTCGTGCGATTTCCTCGGCCCTGAGTGGCCTCCATTCACATAGCTCGATGATGGCGGCCCGAAGCTTTTCTTTGCGGGCGCTCTTGCCCAACCCTTCCACTTTCAGTAGAATCGCCGGGGGGATAGCCCTTAGATTTTTTGGCAAGCTGCGCAGCCTATCGCCTATTGGGCCCCACTCCTCCATCAGCGAGCCCTCGTCCTCCACTTCGAGCCCCTCGACCTCACTAGGGTTCGTGCCGACCTCACGAGGTTTCTGCCCGACCTCACTAGGTTTTGCGGGGACCTCCTCAGATCTTGCGGCAGCGACCTGCATAGGTTTCGAAGACTCTTCGCCGCGCTCCTCCTGCAGGTAGGCAGATGGCACGTAGTAGGTGGCTGATCCTTTCCCTTTCTGGTCGAGAAGGCCTTCATCGCGAAGCCGACGCAGGGTTCTGCTGGCAGCGAGAGTCTCGGCTCCAGAAAGATTTCGAAGCGCCCGATTGCTGATTGCTCCCAGTTCACGGGCGTAGACGAGCGCCTGGCATTCATCTGCAGTTAGGTAGTGTTGCCGGAAACGGGCCAGCCACTCCACGTCCTCGCCGCCAAGCAGATGGTGGAAGAGGAGGATTAGACTGAAGGCATTGCCTGCTCGGTTGGATTCGAACGTCGGTGGCGCCAATCCGGCGTTCTGCATTTGCTCCCTCATAATGGAGATACCCCGCCCCTTGGTCTCGGCAAAGCGGGTTTCGTGAAGTACCTCGGCAATCCATGGATTTCTTGACACCGAGACGGGATCACCGAGGAGTTCCTCGGCCTTGAGCGAGTAGCCGGGATTCCTGAACTCCAGCCGGTTCCGATCCGATTGTACGGATGCTTCTGGCGCCACTTCAACGACGCCCACCGGCCGTGCAATGCCGGCGCGGCCGATGCTTGCCTGATAGCGGCAGGACCGATGAATCTCTGGATCAAGTCGTAGGCTTGATCTACGAGCCCGTTGTTGTCGTTCCAGCCGGCGTAGGCGAGGATGAACTGTCTGCGGCCGCCCCCCCTACCTCACCCGCCATTCCTCCCCCGCGTCCTCCCCGCCCAGCGCGCCGGTTACCCTTAGCGCCAGCAGGCTTGTCGGGTGGGCGCCGTATTGGCCGGAGTAGCCGATGAGGCGGAATTCGACGGGTTGGGTGAGGGCTCGGAAGCGGGGCTCCTGGGGGAAGGCGATGCGGAGCGTTTGGTCGTCCTCCGATTGGGAGCGCGGCGTGGTGAGGAGCGCGGCGGGCTCGGCGAAGCCGTCGATGCTGCTGAACACGGCGTAGCGTCGCGGGGCGTGCCAGCTCTGGCGGCGGATGGTGAGCGTGAGGTCGTGGCCCGCGAGCGTGAGCGGCTGCTGCTCAGGCGGGGTGATGGTGAAAGTGAGGTGCTGGCCCTGTTGAATCGCATAGGCGAGGGTGGCGGCGGCTTCCTCCGCGGGGAGGTTGACGGACCAGCGCAGTGCGTCGTCTCCGGCCGTGCGGACGATGCCCGGTCCGGCGTCGATGCCCGACCATTCGAGCCCGCTGGCGAGCACGTGGTGGCTGGTCCACGGGAGGCTCTGGCCTGGATTGGAGCCGAGGAAGCTGGCCTCCACGATGACGTTGGGCCCGCCCACGGTGTGCAGGCTAAAGGTGCGCCAAGTGGCGTCGCCGTTGGCGTCAACGACCCGCGTATAGACAAAGGAGAGCCCCGGCTGCGTGGCCGTGCCGGCGATCGTGATTCTGGGCGGCTGGGCGGTGACGATCTCGGCGGAGAGGTCGCCGCGCAGGCGCTCGGCGATGATCTCAACCGAGAGCGGGCCATCGCCGCCGGTGGTGGCAATCGTCGCGGTGTAGGGCTCGCCATACTTCGCAACGGGAAGGAGGGGCGGCGTTTGGAAGGACGGGACGGCCCCCTCTGGTTCGTCCACGTGGTTGGTGCGCGGGCTTTCGGCGATCCAATCGAGGAGGAATTGATACTTGTGGGCGTCGGCGTTGGGCTGGGTCAGGTGCTCCAAGTGGCCCCATTGCCCATACTTGCCGAAGGGGGATGAATCGGTGAACATCACATGCGTGCGCAGGCCCTTTGACCGTGCCATGTTCAGGTGGGCGCGATAGACATCGCGGATGCGGGGGTCGCGGTTCATCATGGAGAGGAAGGTGGTGATGCCATCGTCGCGGGCGTCTCCGCCGTCATAGCCGTCGGTGTAAAGCGACGGCCCGCCCTCGTAGGCGATGAGCGGCTTGGGAGCCGGGAACGCCGTCCGCGCGAGGTCCACGGCCCAGCGGTCAAAGCCACCGGCAAACGCCGTTGCGTCGGGTCCGGCGCCCTCGCGCGCATCGCCAGAGAGCATGCGCTCCATCCACTCGTCATAGGCCTCCGCGATGTGGCGGTGGTTGCTGGCGCTTCCCCAATAGGGATCGTCGGCGGGGACGGATACGGGGCGCATATTCCCGCCGCCGGGGTTGAACGTCTGGGTGGTCAGGAACCACGGATCGTCGGTGCCGGCCTGCTCCTGCGCGCGCTGAAAAACCCAGTCCTGAATGCCATTGCCAAAGTAGGTGGTCACGGCGACGGCGTCGGGCTCCACGGGGGGATTCAGCGTCGCGCCATAGGTTCTCATCTCGGCGAGGAACTCGGTCGAGTAGCTCTCGACCCCGGTGAAGATCGCCGCCACGCGGACGATTCGCTGGTCTCCGCCAAAGACCTCCTGAAACTGGCGCCACACGTCGCAGAAGCGCCGCGCGTTGAACTGAGGCTTGCCGATGCCGAGCTCGGTGGCGCGCTGCCGGGCCCAGTCCCCTTGGGCAAAGGCGTTCCCGTTGCTCCATATCTCATTGGAGTATTCGAGGTAGATCCTCCGCCCCGGCTCGAGCGGCGGATGGACGGGATTTTCCTGTGGCGATTCATAGGGGGCGACGCCATCGCCGCCGTGGAGCATCAGCAGCGCCAGGTTGCGTATATACGTTTCGTTGGCGAGATGGGGGATGGTGATCCACAGGTCGAGTTCCGCCGCGTTGGCCAGCGCGATCACGTGCTCCCACGCGATGCCGGTCTGGCGAATGCCGGCGTGCCCGCCGCCGGGGCTGCGACGATGTTGCGGCCCCGTTTGGAACACGGCGGAGGGAAGGCGCCGATCGCCCCAGTCCTGCTCGGGATTGGCGTTGGTCTCCGTCAGGTTCATCGTGCGCAGGAAGCCCCAAGGGGCCTCGCGCAGGCGGGCGAGAAACGCGGGGTGGAAGAGCTGGCCCTCCAGCGACGCGCCCGTGGGATTCGCCGGATCGGGAAGCCACACGTCCAGATCGGTGAGGGGGTTGGCGGGGTCGAGGGCGTGGACCTCCACCCAGGTGAGCTGACCGCCCGGGGCGAACTGATACGCGCGCCGCCCGTCCACGAGCGACCCCGTGGCCGCGCCGGAGGAGTCGCCCGCCAGAAAGCCCCCGCCGTTGAGCCGCAGGTCGGCGTTGCCGCGCCACTCCAGCACCACGCGCCCGCGGACGAGTTCCGCGCGGTCGGGCTGACCCGTGGCGGCCACGGCGCCGGGGACGTTGGTGGCAAACATCAGGGCGCGATACCGGCGACCCTCTGGCAGGGAAATCGGCAACCCGCGCGCCGAAAAGTTTGGCTCGTTCCAGTGGAGGATCTCGCTCCCCCACGGGCCGCCGGGGGTGTACTCCATCCACACCCCGGCAGAGTGCATCCCGTTTGCGAAGTAGGGCGTGTCCCAATAGCTGACGCCGCCCGAGTGGTACCCCACTGCGGGGAGCGTTGCGGGATCGGCGGCGCCGTGGCCGCGCGTCACGAGGAGGACCAGCAGCGCGGCGAGGGCGAGGAGGCGACACAGCATGGTCAATCCGACCCCGCCGCCGTCTGCCCCGCGAAGTAGTCCGTGTACTCCGGCAGCCCGTGCAGCACCGCGTCGCAGAGTTGTTTTCGGACGGTGGCGATGCTGAGTTCGTCCTTACCCTTGGTGGCGTCGTCGGGGAAGGTTCGGTTGGTGAAGAAGACCATGTAGGTCTTGGTCTTCTTGTCGATCCAGACCAGGGTGCCGGTGTAGCCGGTGTGGCCGACGATGAGGTCGGCGGGCTGCTGGTTGAGGTCGGTGGTGTAGGGCTTTGAATCCCACACGTCGAAGCCCAGGCCGCGCTTGGCGTCCACGTTGGCGGGGGACTGGGTGGTGGTGAAGAGGCGGACGGTTTCGGGCTTGAAGACGCGGGTGTCGCCGAGGGCGCCTTCGTTGGCGATCATCTCGCACCAGCGGGCCACGTCGGCGGCGGTGGAGAAGACCCCCGCGTTGCCGGGGCAGTGGGCGTCGGACCCGTGGTAGGCCGCCAGCGGGTCGTGGACGATGCCGACGAGGGGGGTGCCGTCCTTGCGCTCGATGGTGGGGGCCGTGCGGGTGAGGGCCTCCTTGCTGGGGAGGTAGGTGGTGTCCACCATGCCGAGGGGGCCGAAGACGCGCTCGCGCAGGAGGTCCTCCAGGCGCCGTCCGCTGGCGTTCTCGACAATGCGCGCGGTGGTCTGGAAGTTGAGGCAGCTATAAACGCTCTTGGTGCGCGGTTCATAGGAAGTCTTGAGCGCGGCATAGCGCGCGATCAGCGCGTCGGCGTTGAGCTGGCCGGGCTGGCGCAGGGACTCCACGGTGTCCTTGTTCTCGTAAGCCTTGAGCCCCGACGTGTGCGTCATCAAATCGCGGACGGTGACGGTTTCCTTGCCGTTGGCCTCGAAGCCGGGAATGTACTTGGAGGCGAGGTCGTCGGGGGAAATCACCCCATCCTCCACCAGGATCATGGCCCCGGTGGTGGTGCCGACCACCTTGGAAACGGAGGCCAGATCGAACACCGTATTCATCTGCATGGGCGCCGCGTCCTCGGCATAGGTGAGCTTGCCGTAGGCCCTGGACCGCAGGACCTTTCCCGGCTGCCCAACCACCAGGACGGCACCGGGATAGACCTTTGCGGTGATTCCCGCCTCGACGATGGGGTCGAGCTTCTCCCACCCGGGCGCGGCGACCTCGGCCAGGGGTTCCGCCGCGGGCGCAACCGGCGCCGCCATCAGCGCGGCGAGCAGAATGGGGGCAGCACGGGGGAAAAGTCGCATGGATGGGGCGCCTTGGAAGGGGATTACGGAGGCAAAATACAGCGCGGTCAACACCGATTAGTCAAGGGTGCCTTTACCACAAATCGACACTGATAAACACGAATTTTTCCCTGCCCGTGCCCGAAGGAAACCCACGCGGACATGGTCGATTCCATTTGTGATCATTCGTGTCCATTCGTGGCAACTGCTCCCCGATTCCCGCTCACCGGGCGGCCCATCCGAATGACCTTCGGTAAAGCGCTCTTCATCCCCCCACCCCCCCGGGCCGTGAAAACCGTTGCCACAATAGGCCCGGAACCTACCTTGTGAAGGGGGGAAGTTGGAGCAATTGGACTTAGGCCCGGCGGCGGGGTGGTGGGTGCCCGGGGCTGATGACCGTGGCGAGCCGATGGCTCCACGATGAATTTTCAGAAGCAAGCAAGGTGCGTCCCGAATGAGCCAGATCCTGAACGGTGCCGAATCCCTTCATGACGAGGTCCATAGTGGGAGGTCGCCCCTGCTGGCGAAATGCGACCGCTTCACCAAGGCGGAGGAGCTGCGCGAGGTAGGCCTCTACCCGTATTTCCGCAAGATCGAGTCGGCCCAGGATACGGAGGTCGAGATCGATGGGCGGCGGATGCTCATGCTCGGCTCCAACAGCTACATGGGGCTGACCAACGACCCGCGCATCAAGGAGGCCGCCACCAAGGCCATTGCCAAGTACGGCACCGGCTGCGCGGGCTCCCGGTTCCTGAACGGCACGCTGGACATCCATGTGGAACTGGAGGAGCGCATCGCCGAAGTCCTCGGCAAGGAGGCGGCCCTGGTCTTTACCACCGGATACCAGACCAACCTGGGCGCGATCTCCGCGCTGGTGGGTCGCGAGGACGCGGTATTCGTGGACCGCACGGACCACGCCTCGATCATGGACGGCGCGAGGCTATCCTATGGCAAGACGTTCAAGTTTGCCCACAACAACGTGGACGATCTGGATCGGATGCTGACCAATAGCACGGCCCGCGGCAAAATGATCGTGGTGGATGGCGTCTATTCGATGGAGGGCGACATCGCCAAGCTCCCCCAGATCGTCGATGTCGCCCGCAGGCACCGGGCCGCGATTCTGGTGGACGACGCCCACGCCCTGGGGGTGATCGGGCGGGACGGCTCGGGAACGGCAAGCCACTTTGGCGCGACAGACGATGTGGAAATCATTGCGGGAACGTTTTCCAAGTCGCTGGCGTCGATCGGCGGCTATGTGGCGGCGGACCGCGCCATTATCGACTACCTGAAACACCACGCCCGGGCGCTTATCTTTAGCGCCTCGATGGCGCCCTCCTGCGTGGCCGCCGCCCGGGCAGCTCTGGAAATCATGATCGCCGAACCGGAGCGCCGGGAGAACCTGTGGCGCAACACGCGCTTCATGATGGAAGGCCTGAAGTCCATCGGCCTGGACACCGGCGATTCCGAAACGCCGATCATGCCGGTGGTCATCGGCGAGATCGAGCGCTGCTTCCAGGTATGGCGGATGCTGCACGACGCGGGGATCTTCGTGAATCCCGTGGTCGCCCCGGCGACTCCGCTGGACCGCTCTCTGATCCGCATCAGCGTGATGGCGACCCACACAACGGACCAGCTCTCCCACGCCCTCGATTGCATCGAGAAATGCGTCCGCACGATGGGGCTGACGGGCTAAGCCTTGCGTCCAGCCGGTCCACCGCGAGGATTCTCCCCTCAGAGGGTCGGGGATCGGGGGATGACAACTTGGCGATGAGTTTCAACAACTGCTTCTATCGCGTCGTTGCGAGCCTGTTGCTCGTCGGGGCGTTGCACGGCGCCGCCCCGGCGGCGCGCGTGATTTTTGACGGCGTTCCGCCCGAGGGAATTCTGACGCGGGCAGACCGCCTGATGGTGACGACGACGGGGACGCTTGTCTCGCGGAAGGTTCCCCCCGTGAAGTCGCAGAGCGACACCTACCTTTTTGCGGTGCCCGAGGGGCCGTTGGAGCTGGTGGTCAACCGCCTCCAGTTCCGCAACACCCGCACGGGCGAGTTGCGCGATTCCCTGCCCGGCGAGCCGCGCCACAAGGCCGTGTTCGACGCGGGCAAGCGCCAGTTCAAGCTCGATCCCTTCGGCCAATTCCGCGGCGTGCGCGCGGCGCGGCTGCAGATCAGCACGGCCCGGCCCTTCACCGATTCGGGCGAACAGCTGGAGATCGCCGGTTACGAGGCGGAGGTCCGCTGGCCCGAGCCCGGTGCGCCGCCCGCGTCCACCGACTCCGCGGTGGCGGGCGGGCTCTATCGCGAGATGCTCGACGCGACGCTGGCATATCCCCCCGCCCTCGAAGCGTTTGCCGCGCCCGATTCGGCAAGCCCCCACCCAGGGCCGACGGCGTGGCAGCCCGCGGCGGAGGGTTCACCCGGGATGCCGTGGCTTCGGTTCGCGGTGAAGGATGACGACCTCTATCGCATCGATGCGGATTGGCTCCGCAAGGCCGGCGTCGCACTCGGAGAACTGACACCCGGCGACATCCAGATCGTCCGGGAGGGTGTCGCCGTGCCGGGCCTCGCGCTGCCGGATGCAAAGCGCCCCTTTGCCGACGGCGGCAGGCTCGTGTTTCACGCGAGCGGCAGCGATTCCAGCGAGACCGCCGAGGCCACCTATTTCCTGGGCCGCCGACCGCAGCCCGCTCCGATGGCGGCGATGGAGACCGCCCCGCCGTCCAATGGCGA
The DNA here is from genome assembly GCA_038208905.1 of Candidatus Sumerlaeia bacterium. Taxonomy (GTDB): domain Bacteria; phylum Sumerlaeota; class Sumerlaeia; order SLMS01; family SLMS01; genus JBBQYG01. The sequence goes on from JBBQYG010000001.1 coordinate 67,300, forward strand.
TATCCGCGAAGCGGTTGTCTATACGCGGCGGCACGTGGCCGAGCAGGACAACCAGTTCGAGACGCGCATGGGCGCGTTCCTTTCCATCCGGGAGATGGACTGGCTGTGGGGTCCGCTGGGCGTGGCCAAACCGCTCGTAACGCCCTTCGCGCTTCCCGGCCTCTCCGACGGCGGAACGACCGCGACGGTGCGCCTCTACTACGGAGAGGGACCTTTCCCCGCCGGCGCGCGCCTGACCGCAAAGATTGGCGGATCCCAGATTCTGGACGCGGAAATAAAAGCGGCCACGCGCGACTACGAATTCGCGATCCCGGCCGGTGCCGTTTCGCGAGAAGGGAACCAGCTTGAGTTCCAGCTGTCCGCCAAGGCCGAGCCCGAGTCCAAGGTGCTCCTCGACCAGATCGCGTTCGACTATCGCTCGTTTCCGTCCGCTGATGCGGGGCGACTTGACTTCGCGTTCTCGCCACTCGCCACAGAGGTGGGTGGCACGACGGGCCTGCGCGCCGTTGGCTTCTCCGATTTCGTGCTGGCTGTTGACGTGACTGATCCCGCCAAGCCGATGCTGTATTCTCCGGAAAAGAGCGAGGGCGCCGTCCGTATCGTCGGCGCGATGGGGCCGACGACCCGCATCCTCCTCCGCGATCGCGACGCGGTGATGCTCGCCCCCGATGGACGCCCCGCGGCGGCGACGGACCTCGCGTCGCGCTCACAGTCGGCGGATGCGCTGATCGTCTATCACAACCTCTTCGGGAAGGAAGCCACCCGCCTCGCCGAGTCGCTGCGCGAGGAAGGCATCGGAGTGAAGCTCATCGACGTGGAGACGATCTACAACGCCTACTCGTACGGCGATACTTCCTCCACGGCGATCCGCAATTTCCTGGCGGTGGCGGTCAACGAGTGGGCTGGTCGCCGCCCCGCCGCCGCGATCCTGATCGGCGACAGCACCAGCGACGGCCGCGGAGAGGCGCGCAACGGCCTACCCAATCATATGCCGATCCCGTTGATGGTTTCCACCCAGGGTCAGGCGAAGGAGTTCTGCTCCGACAGCGTCTATACATGGCTTCGCGGAGAAGACCAGGCCGCCGACATCATCCTGGCGCGCATTTCCCCCTCCGTTCCCGAGGAAGCCGCCGCGATTGTTGCCAACATCGTGCGCTATCGCGCGGCACAGGACACGCCGCAGGACTGGGCCGGCCGTGTGGTGACGCTGGTGGACAGCGGGGAATTCCGCGTTCCAGTGGAGCAGGCCTTCCGGCCCGGCCTGTTTGGCGGATACGAGAACCGCTTCGTCCACGCGGAGGACTTCGCGTGGGAGGACAACTACTACCTGCCGGAGCATCTGATACGTCGCGTGGAGGACTCCAAGGTGAGCCCTCTGCTGACGGCGGAGATCGAGAACGCCTTCAACGAGGGCGCCGCCGTGGTTTCGTTCTTCGGCCACGGCGCGCCCAACCTGTGGAGCAATCAGCGCTTTTGGTTCGGCGGCGGCACGCCCAACAGCGACATCCCGCGGCTGCGCAACGGCGAGCGGATGCCGCTGGTGACATCGTTCACCTGCAACAACGCCGTGGTGGACTATCCGCTGGAGCCATGGAACATCTGCATCGCCGAGGACTTCATGCGGCACGAGGGGAAGGGCGCCATCGGCTGCTTCATGCCGTCTGGGCCGGGCTTCCTCGCCAGCCATCGCGTGATGGCGGAGGGATTCTCCAACGCGATGTCGCGCGCGCGGGTTCGCTCTCAGGGCGTCCTCGCGGAGCTGACGCGCACCTACTATCAAGCCAAGCAGAATCCCGACGATCACTCGCGCATGTTCCTCTTCCTCGGCGATCCCTTTCTGCGCCTTCCCCCGCCGACGGGCCCGGGCGGGGACTATCGCCGCGAGCGCGACGCGACGCTTTCCGCCGAGGGCGGCGCCGTCGTGATCCGCGAGCTCAACGCGCAGGGAACGCCGGAGGAGAAGAAGCTCGCGGGGTTGCGACGCTGGGCGTTGACGCTGGAGAACCAGCTCTCGGTTCCCGCGGAGGCGACTCTTGAGGGCACGCTGACATCCGCGGAAGGCGAGGTCGTCGCGCGGCGGGTGCTGAAGCTGGATATTCCCGCGTTCGAGACCGCGCACGCGACGATGGAACTCGAAGTGCCGGGCCCCGGCGCGTACAAGTTTCGCGCGGAGATTCCCCACGAGAGCGGCGCGTGGGAAAGGCCCCGGATGCCATCGCGCATTGCCGGAGAGTTCCTTGTGGTTCCAGGCACCGAGAGGGGAATTCGCATCGCGCCCGCAACCTTTGCGCTTTCCGAGTCAACGGCGGGGCGCCAGGCCGCCCACCTCCAATTCACGATCTTCAACGAGGGAACGGAGCCCGCCTCCGCGCGCATGGAAGGCACGATCCGCCGCAACGGCGAGCCGGTGCATGAGTTTGCCAACGACTATCGTCGCTACAACACGGGCCAAACGGCGCTCATCTCCCAGGAGCTCCCGCTGGGAATGGAATTCCCCGAGCCACTGGACGTGGAGGTTCGCCTGCGCCACCTGGGCGACGAAGGCCCCGGCGAGGAGTATGCACGCTGGGAGTGGCGTATCGACGCGGGCAGCCTTCCCGACATCGCCGTAGTCCCCGACTCGGTCCGGGTGTCGCCACTGCCGCAGGCCGATGGCCTGACGGTTTTCGTGGAGGCGATCGTCGAGAATCGCGGCGGCGCCACGAGCCCGCCGTTCAGTTGCGCGCTGTTCAAGGCCGAGGACATCGAGTTGAAGGAATCGCTCCGCAATGTGACTGGGCCCGATGCCGTGGCGGTGGAGCCGCTGGCCCCCGGCGAGCGCCGCGCGGTGCGCCTGCGCTGGGATCCTTCCAAGAACGCGGGGCGCTACGAGATCGCCCTCCGCACCGACTCGGGCCGCGTGGTGCCTGAACCCGACAAGGCCAACAACCGGGTCACGATCCCTATGCAGGTCAGGACGAAGAGCCGCCTGTATATCGGAGACATCGCCATGAAGCCGGGCGCGACGCCCAATGAGTTCCTGTTGAGCGGGATCGTCGGAAACTCCGGCGAGACCGACGCCCGGCGCGTCGCGGTGTTCTTTTTCCGGTCCCCCGAGCAAAGCAACGCCACCCGCATCGGCGAGGTCCTGCTGGATCGAGTCCCCGCGGGCGGCACCGCGACGGCGACAATGAAGTGGGTGGTGGACCCGATGCGCGAGGACGTGACCAAGCTGAAGCCGAGCTTTGCCGCCGCGCTGAAGGGGAGCCTGATGCGCATTTCCTCCATCGCCGAGCCAGAGGCCGCCGCACCATGACGCGGCGGGCGCTGTATCTGGCGCTGCTGATTGTCGCGTCTTGCGCGGTCGGATGCGCGTCGCTTGGCAAGCCTGCGGCTGGGTCGCAAGTTCGAGACCGGGGATTCCGCGCGAGGCCCGTGATCCTGTGGGTGGACGCGGCGGGCTGCCCCCGCGCGCTGGCCTCCGCGGAGGCCAGTCTGGCCCTCGCCGTCGCCGCGAGGCAGACCGGTGTAACCCACCTTGCCATCGAGGCGCGCGACGCACGGGGCCGCGACAGCCTCGATATGTATCGACACGTCCGTCTTGCCGCGGAGCAGACGGGACTCCGCCTCGCCGTCGTGCTGCCACTCTTCGTCGCAGGAAGCGATGCGCCGCGCGAGGCCCAATCCGAGGCCGCGCGGTGGACCGGCGAAGGCTGGGCCATCGATCCGATGGATGGAAAGGGCGGCGCGCCGGCGATGCTCTCCCCCGCCGTCCCCGCGAATCGCGCGAGAGAGATTGAGGCAATCGCGCGCATCGCCGCCGATCCCAAGGTGGATATCCTGCTGATTACGGAACTTGGATTTCGCGATCCGCAAGCCGATGTCTCGCCCGCCGCGCGGCGAGCCTTCGAATCGTGGACGGGAACCACGATGCGTAGCTGGCCGGAGGCGGTCATGGGCACGGCGGCGCCCAGTTTTCCCTACGGGCCCCAAGGGCGCGGCCCGCTCTGGAATTCGTGGGTGTGGTGGCGCGCGGCGCTGCTGAGGGACTTCCTCGCGGAGATCAAGGGCGCCTTGGTAACCAGCGCCACCCAGCCGCCGCCGACGCTGGCGATTGTGGTGGACGCGCCCTATCCCGCCCACCAGCGCGCGGGCCTCAACTGGGCCGCGGCGGGGACCAGCGCTACGGCAGACAATCCGTGGCTTCCAATGGACTATGACGCGACGGCGGCGGGACACCTGGCCGACGCGGTGGTGCTGGGATTCTGGGAGCCGGGGCTTGCGACGGTGGCCGACGCCGAGGCGCGCGGGTTTGCGTGGTGGGCCTCGGTGGAGGGAGGCGGCGCGGCGGCGCGGCGCTATCGATCCGAGGGCACGGGCCTGTGGGCGGCGCTGGATCAGGACGGCACGATGTCGGAGGATCCCGCGCTATTGGTTGCGGCGAGGTCGCTCGATGGAGTGCTCATTCTATCGGCGTCGAAGATGTACCCGGAATTCCGCTGACCCCGCGACGCGATTACTCGTCGTCGTGGATGTCATCCTCGTCGGGAGAGGACACTTGCAGGTCTTTCAAGTCCTTGCCAGACTTGAAGGTTACGACCTTGTGGGGGGGGATCGGATAGGAGACCTTGTTCTTGGGGTTCCTGCCAATGCGGGGCTTACGGACCTTCACCTGAAAGACGCCGAAATCGCGGATCTCGAGGCGCTCTTGGGTGGTGATGATTTCCTTCATGCTCTCGATGATGGAGTCGGCAAGGAATAGGGCATCCTTGTCCTTCATATAGAGGCTGGAGGCGAGTTTCTTTACGATGTCCGCCTTTACCATGGTGCTAGCCACGACCGCGCGAAGTTAATTTCTAAGTTCGATTCAAGCCTAGACACGGACCACGCCGCAAGTCGAAACGGGGCGCGGAAAGCCAAGATATTTTACAAAGAATTCCCGGATTGAGACAGCTCCCGATAGAGACTTTCGTAGCCCGCCGCCGATCGATCCCAGGAGAAATCCTGCTCCATGCCGTTGGCCATGAGCTTGCGCCAGGCCAATTTGCCGCCCGCGTAGGCGTCCAGTGCCTCACGCAGAGCCCCCACCATCGCGCCCGGGGTGTAGTCCTCGAAAAGGAACCCCGTCAGGGGGCTAACGCTGTCTGATAGGCCGCCGGTCCGCCGAACAACGGGGACGGTTCCATAGCGCATCGAATACATCTGGGTGAGGCCACAGGGCTCGAAGGCGCTCGGCATCAGGAAGATGTCGCCCCCCGCAACGGCCTGGTGGGAGAGCGGCACATCATACCCGATCATCGAGGCGAATCGCCCCGGATGGGCGGCGCTGGCCTCCGCGATGGCGGTCTCGAACTCCTCGTCGCCGCTTCCCAGAATGAAAAACTGGGCATCGAGCGCGAGCAGCTCCGGCAGTGCTTCCTTTACGAGGTCGAAACCCTTGGCGGAAATCATTCGGCTGATCATGACCACGAGGGGCATTCCCGGCTCGGGCCGGAGCCCGAGGCGCTTTTGCAGGGCCGCCTTGCACGCGGCCTTTCCGTCACCCGAGGGCGCCGAGTAGGACGCCGCGATATGTGCGTCGGCGGCGGGATTCCACTCCTCGATATCGATGCCGTTCAAGATTCCGTGCAGGTCCGCGGAGCGCGTCGCCAGCGTGCCGTCCATGCCCGCGCCGTGCTCTTCGCTCTGTATTTCTCGTGAGTAGGTGGGCGAGACGGCGACGAGCTTGCTGGAGAAAGCCAGGCCCGCCTTGAGGAACGACGCCATGCCGTAGAACTCCATGCCGTCCGGCGTGAAGGATTCCCACGGCAGACCGATGGAGGGGACCAGAAACTTGTCGAAATTCCCCTGATAGGCGAGGTTATGGATGGAAAACACCGTGCGCATCTCCGCGTAGAACGGATCTACGGAGACCTCCGGGTGGTGCTTGAGCAGCGCGGGAACCAGGCCCGTCTGCCAGTCGTTCAGGTGGATGATATCGGGCTGCCAATCGAGGCCCTTGAGCGTCCACAGGATCGCCATGTTGAAGAAGGCGAAGCGCACATCGTTGTCGATGAAGTCGCTATGCCCCTGGCCATAGAGGCCCTTTCGGCCAAAAAGCCCGGGCTCGTCGATGAAGTACACGGGCATATCGGTCTTGGGGAAGGAGCAGCGCAGGACCGAGCCGGTGAGGACCTCGCCGCCGTAGCTCACTTTCATCTCCGGCAGCAGGGGGAGCATCCGATAGCGCGACTGATCGATGTCCTGATAGCGAGGCAGCATGATGCGGACATCGTGGCCGCGCTGGCGGAGAACCTTGGGGAGGGAGCCGACAACGTCGGCAAGGCCGCCGGTTTTGCAGAACGGGGCCGCCTCCGAGGCAGCGAATAGAATGCGGAGCGGGGTGGGCATTTGAGGTGGGCGAAGGGTGGATTGGGGTTTTGAATTCTAGGCTTCGGCCACGGTCCAAATGGTCGTTCTGACACACGGGATGGGTCAAGACGCATTTCCGGGGCGGTCCGGTGTCAGCCCCGTGAGGGTGGCCTTTGGTGTCTCTAAGTCAAATGGATTCAATCGAATGCGTCGCCACTTCGAAGGGGTTGGACTGGCTGGCAAACTACATTCCTTTTTTTGGCATATAAGCAGCTAATCAGTTATGGTGTATTCGCAATTTGCTTGGAGACTTGGGCCATGACGACAGGACTCGAAGAAGCACCGGGAGAGATGGCGGCGTCGATCGCCGGGTGGTTTCGCGCCTTGGCCGACGAGACGCGAATACGGTTGATGATGCAGCTCAAGCATCATGGGGAGATGAGCGTGGGAGCCCTTGGCGCGGCGCTGGGGCTGAGCGGGCCGTCGGCCTCGAAGCAGCTCGCCATCCTGCGCACGGCCCGCATCGTTCGGACGCGGCGGGAGGGAACAACCGTGTACTACAGCATCCGCGACCAGTCGATCGTCCAAGTCTGCGAGATCGTATGCGGCACGCTGATGGAGGACCACCGCCGGATACTGCGCGGGATCGAGAATGCGAGCCTTCAACCGAAGGCGGAAACTCAGGAGAAGATCACATGACGAAACCGATGAAGCTGGTGGTTGTGGGGGGCGTGGCGGGCGGCATGAGTTGCGCTGCGCGGGCCCGGCGCCTGAGCGAGGCGAGCGACATCATCGTCCTGGAACGCGGGCCCTATCCGTCCTTCGCCAACTGCGGGCTCCCCTACTTCCTTGGGGGCACGATCACGGAGCGCAAGAAGCTGACAGGCCACACGGTGGACCACCTGCGCCGGACAATGAACCTCGATGTGAGGACGATGAGCGAGGTGGTCTCCATCGACCGCGTCGGCAAGTCGGTGAAGATTCGCGATCTGGAGAGCGGGCGGGAGTACGAGGAAAGCTATGACGCGCTGCTGCTCGCCACCGGCTCCGCGCCGATTCGTCCACCGATTCCCGGGATTGACCGCGCGGGGATTTTTACGCTGCGCAATGTGCCCGACATGGACCTGATCGACGCATGGATTCGCGATCACGGGGCGAAGCGCGCGGTGATCGGCGGGGGTGGCTACATCGGACTGGAGGTCGCCGAGCAACTCCGCGAGCGCGGGCTGGATGTCGCGCTGGCGGAGTTCGGGCCGCAGGTGATGGCGCCGCTGGATCCCGAAATGGCGGGACTTCTTCACGCCGAGCTGCGCGCCCATGGCGTCGAGCTCCACCTCTCCGATCCGTTGGCGGCGTTGGAGGACGGCGACGGCGACGGCATGACCGTGGTGCTAGGGAGCGGAACGCGCCTTGCCGCGGATATCGTGGTGATGGGCCTGGGCGTGAAGCCCGAGGTGGGCCTGGCGCGAGAGGCAGGACTGGAGATCGGCGAGCGGGGCGGCGTGCGCGTGGATCCGTCGCTGAGGACGTCGGACCCGGCGATTTTCGCCGTGGGTGACATGATCGAGGTCCGCGACCGGATCAGTGGGGCGTGGTCGTTGATTCCGCTGGCGGGCCCCGCGAACCGGCAGGGGCGCATCGCGGCGGATAATATGTATGGAGGTTCGTCCGTCTATGCGGCGACCCAAGGAACCGCGGTGCTCAAGCTGTTTTCGCTGACGGCGGGTTGCACCGGCGCCAACGAGAAATCCCTGCGCGCGGCGAAGCGCGACTATCGCGTGGTGCACCTGCATCCGAACTCCCACGCGGGTTACTATCCGGGGGCCTCGCCCATCGCGCTAAAGCTGATCTACGAACCCTACACCGGAATGGTGCTGGGCGCGCAGGCCGTTGGAAAGGATGGCGTGGACAAGCGAATCGACGTGATCGCGACGGCCATCGCCGCGGGGATGTCGGTCGATGACTTGGCGGAGCTGGAGTTGAGCTATGCGCCCCCCTATGGCAGCGCCAAGGACCCCGTGAATCTGGCCGGCATGGTCGCCCAGAACGTGGAGAACGGCCTGGTTGCAATGGCGACGTGGGATCAGGTGGACGCGCTGGATCGCGGGACAATCGCCCTGCTGGACGTGCGCGAGCACGACGAGGTCGCCAAGGGAATCATCGAGGGTGCGATGCACATTCCCCTCGGCGAGTTGCGCGGCCGCCTGAGCGAGATCCCTCATGGTCGCGAAGTCGTGGTGTATTGCCAGTCGGGACAGAGGTCCTACAATGCGGCGCGCATCCTGGCGCAGAATGGCTTTCGCGTCCGCAATTTGTCGGGTGCCTACAAGACGTGGAAGGCCGCCCCAAGGGAGACAGAATCATGATCGCCACGATCACGCCCACGAGACTCTCGGAAATCCTTGGTGCGAGTCCCTCCGCCGAGGTGATCGATGTGAGGACGCCGATGGAGTTCAGGCAGGTTCACGCGACGATGGCGCGGTCGGTGCCGATCGACCAGCTTGACGCGGCGGCGATTGCGCGCAGCCACGCGGGATCGGGAGCGCCCGTTTACCTTCTCTGCAAGTCGGGAGCCCGCGCACGCCAAGCGGCGGATCGCCTTGCCGCCGTCGGCATGAACAACGCCGTGGTGGTGGATGGAGGCACCGACGCCTGGGTGGCGGCGGGACTCCCCGTAGTTCGGGGAAAGAAGTCGGTATCGCTCGAGCGACAAGTCCGCATGGCGGCTGGATCACTGGTGCTGGCGGGATCGGTGCTGGCGCTGACGGTGCATCCGGCGTTTGCGGGAGTTTCCGCGTTCGTCGGCGCGGGACTCGTCTTTGCCGGAGTCACAGACTGGTGCGGGATGGGACTGTTGCTGGCCAAAATGCCGTGGAATCGCTAGCCCTTCCAGAAAGTTATCGACCCGGGTGGAACGGGCGGGGCGTATAACCTCATCCTTATCAGTTCAGCAGCCAAGGAGAGGCACATTGCGCCCCGCAAATTCCATCTGGTCCCGCCTTGTCATTCTGCTTTCCGCCATGCTGGCGCTGGCCTTCACGCAATCCGCCGGGGCGGACGACGCGCGGGCAAAGCAGCTTCTGGAATCCCACATCAAGGCGGTGCAGGACGCCGTTACGAAGTACGACCAATGGGAATCGCTCTTCCCGCCGGGGACGCGAATCCTGGAAGTGAAGAGCGCCGACGGGCGCGTGGCGCTGGCCTTCAACATGAGCCTTGGCTTCCGCCTTTGGACGGCAGAGTCGAAGGCCGAGCTGGAGACGGCACTCCGCAAGGCGGCGGAGGGCGAGATTTCCGCCGATGCTCCGCTGGATATCACGCTGCGCTACGACGCGGGGCGCGGTGCCGAGATATCCTATCCCTTCGACGATCACATCATTTCGCCAGAGCGTATCCGCGCCCTCTCGGCCGAGCGCAGCATCCCGCGCCCGGCCCTCGCGGCGCCGGTCATCGCGCGCCTGGACTACGCGGGGCCGGAGCGCACCGGCGGCCTGGGCGGAAAGCACCTGGTCATGGGACCGAGCCACGGGTGGACGTGGCACAAGGAAAACCGCTGGCAGTGGCAGCGCGCCCGCGTCTATACAATCGTCGAGGACCTGTTTCCCCAATCCTACGTGAACCCCTTTCTGATCCCCATGCTGGAGAACGCGGGCGGCACCGTGTGGAGCGTTCGCGAGCGGGACTACCAGACCGCCGAGGTGATCGTGGACAACGACGGCACCACGGAACTCTCTGCGTTGGAAACCGCGGGGAAGTGGTTCGACTCGCCAGTGCGCGGATGGCGCGGCGGAAGGCCCGCGATGCTGGATCAGAAGACTCTCCCCTTCACGCTGGGCACCACGCTGAGGGCGGAGGTATGCGCCGTGGACGATCCCTCTTCGGCGACCGCTGTCTATACGCCGTATATACCGCGCGCCGGGCGCTATGGCGTCTATGCCTCCTGGGCGATGGCGGCGGACAACAGTCCATCGGTCCCGGTGACGGTCAGGCACCTTGCCGGCGAGACGCGCTTTCGCGTGAACCAGCAAACGGCGGGCAATACGTGGGTATGGCTGGGTGCCTTCGAGTTCGCCCAGGGGGCGGATGTCGAGAAGGGGAGTGTCCTCGTGCAGGCCGGTGGCGCGACAGTCTCAAGCTCGGCGATGTCGGCGGGGAATCCCTCCTATGTGACCATCGACGCAATCCGTTTTGGCGGGGGGATGGGGAACATCGCGCCCGCGGACATGATCAGCGGCAAGCCCCGCTATGCGGAGGGCTCGAACACGTTCCTGCAGTACGCGGGCGCCCCCGCGGCGGAGGTCTATGACCGCCCCGCCACGCCCGGGCACTTTGGCGGGGACTACAACAAGGACATCACGGCGCGCTCCGAGTGGGCCAACTATCTCCACGGCTCCCCCAACGGCCCCAATCCCACGGGGCGCGGCGACGCGCGCAATCACCCGGGACTGGGCATTCCGGTGGATATGTTTCTCGCATGGCATACCGACGCGGGATTCGACGAGAAGGGACTGATCGGAACCCTCTCGCTCTGGCGGCTCTTCGACGACAGCGGCAACGAGCGCTTTCCCGACGGGCGGTCGCGGATGCTCAACCGCGACTTGACGGGACTCATGCATGCCGAGATCATCCGTACGGCCCGCGCGCAGTATAGCTCCACCTGGGTGGTGCGCGCGCTGCAACAGCGCAACCTCGGCGAGATCCGCCGCCCCAATGTTCCCTCCGCCCTGCTGGAGGTGATCTCCCATCACAACTTCAACGACATGAAGTACGGAAACGATCCGCGTTTCAAGCGCGACATGGCGCGCGCGGTATACAAGGCGATCCTGCGATTCCTTTGCGCGGCGGACGGCACCGAGCCCATTGTGCAGCCGCTGGCGCCGTCGCACTTGTCGGCAATGGCGGGCGCGGACGGCTCCGTCGCGCTCGCGTGGCGGGCGGTGGATGATCCTCTGGAGCCGACGGCCAAGCCCACGGGCTATATTGTCTACACAAGCCGCGACGGTGTGTCCTTCGACAATGGACGCGCCGCGGAGAGCGCGACATTCCGCGCCGAGGGCATCCCCTCCGGCGAGACGCGATACTTCCGCGTGACCGCCGCCAATGCGGGGGGCGAATCGCTCCCATCGCGCCTGGTCGGCGCGCGAGCCGTGGCGGGAAAAGAGCCGATACTGATCGTGGATGGTTTCGACCGCATCTCCGGCCCAGCCATCGTACACGAGGAGCGCGCGCATGGATTCGACCGCAAGCTGGACCCGGGCGTTGGCTACAACTACAACTACGGGCTCGTCGGCGACCAGTACGACTTCGATCCGAAGTCCGCGTGGGTGAACGATCTTGAGTCCCCAGGCATGGGCGCCAGCCTCCACGATCACGAGGATCGCCTGGAGCTAGGCAATATGTTCAACCACATCGCCGCGCACGGGGACGCGCTGGATCCGAAGGTACCCTTCGATTCCATGACGGCCGACGCCTTTGCGGCGGGCGCCCCGACAACGCACCGCGTGATCGACTGGATCGCGGGGCGCCAGCGCGTGGTGATGCCGTATCGCGGCGCCGTGGACAATGGCGCGCCGGACCGGATGCGGCCAGAGTTTCAGGTTCTGACGGAGCCGATGCGCGACCGCCTGAGGAAGCACGTTGCGGCGGGCGGGCGGCTGCTCATCTCCGGCGCACACATCGTTGAGGATCTCTCCAGCAGCCAAGTCGCCGACGAGGCAAGCAGCGATTTTGCGCGCGAAGTCCTGGGCGTTGGCTTCTACAAGGACCGCGCCACGAGCACCAATGGCGCAATGGCGGCGGAGGCAGGGAAGGGCCCCTTTGCAGAGGTGGATACCTTCCGGTTTGGCCGCGATCTGGAATCGCCCATCAACATTCTCGCCTCCGTCTATCCGGTCGTGTCGGCGGAATCATTTGTGCCATCAACGGAGGGGTTTCTGCCCGCCCTTGTCTATACGGACACCGGCCTCTCCGCCTCGGTGGCGAGCGACGCCGTGATCCTGATTGGATTCCCGATCGAGACGGTGCTGCCGCTGAAGTCACGCGACGCGCTGTTGGATGCGGCGATCAAGCACCTGTCACGGTAGCATGGGCGAGCACGCGCCATGCTACCGTGGCTCCTATGGCTGATGGCTGCGCTTGCGCCTTCCCACCGGTTTGCCGAGGCGCCAATGCTTGTAGGGGCGATAAAGGCGCTTGCGCAGGAACCGTCCGACCTTGAGGTGCCAGGGGATGTGATCGAGTTCCGCGCGCTCGGCCTCGGTGAGGGCGTCTTCGCCGAGGTACCACTTCTTCAACTTGAAGAGCGTCACGCGGTCGATGCGGATCGCCTGGCGAAAGATCACTCCGCGTAGCCAACGCACCGGCGGGCGAAAGTGCAGGCACTGGGTGAAATCGACGAGCAAGGGCGTCGACGGATTGCCGGGCGCGCGGAGCAAGTTTTTCCGCCGCAGATCGCCGTGGTTGATGCCGCGGCGATGCATCTCGGCAAGCAGCTCGCCGAGGCGCGCGAAGTAGCGGGCGTCGAGGGAGTCGGTCCCCTTCGTCTCGGGGACGGGCTCCGCGTCGAGGAGCGTCATCTCGATGGTCCAAGGATGCGGGTGGGATAGGAATCGCGGGCACTCTGTTAGTCCCTCAAGCGCGCGCATGATGCCGGCCTCGCGCCGCGCCAGCCAGCGGCCGACGGCGATGCGCTCCCACGCCGGCCGACGCCCCCACGTCTTCCAGACGCGCGGCGTCCCCGTGCGGTCAATGATCCAGATGTCGGGCTGCGTGAAACCGCGCCCCGCCTTGAGCAGGACCACTCCGCCCGGCGCGCCGGGCGGAGTGAGAAGCTGTGTTGATGGCGCGGGGCTTGGGATGGGAGGCGCTTCCTCTTGTTCGGATTCCACCGGAACGCGATTGGTGCCGATGCGGACCCACGGCCTCAAATGCAAAGAAGGGGAATCGGGAATGGGGAATTGGGAATCGGCAATTGGGTCCTGCGTCCTGAGCCAGCTGTGTTGCTCACGTCTTGGCTGGACTTCACGACTTAGCGCCGCTGTCCACACGCGGCCCCACCATTCCCCGTTCCCAATTCCCCATTCCCCTAAATTGGGCTGGAATCCGCCGACTACCGGGTGTAGCGTCCTGTTCAGGAGTGGCCAGCGATGGAAGGCATCAACATGAGTCTCTGTCAGGTCTGCCAGAAGAACGCGATCGCGATGAAGATCACGCGGATCGTGGATGGCGTGCCTACGGAGTACAGCGTGTGCGCCCAGTGCGCGCCATCGATCAGCCCCCATCAGGCAAAGCTGCACAGCAAGAAGGCCAAGAAGATCAGCGTCGAGAACCTGCTGAAGCAGATCATCGCGCAGGGAGAAAGCGGCGCCAAGAGCGGCGGGGGCGAGCTTGCCGAGGACAACTCCTGCCCCGATTGCGGGCTCCCGTTTGCGCGCTATCGCCAGACGCTGATGCTCGGGTGCCCGGGGTGCTACGAGGCGTTTGGCGAGGAATTCCTGGCCGACGTCCAGAAGATACAAGGGACCACGCACCACATCGAGGAGTCGGCCCCCGCCCAGCAGCGTATCCTGGCCGACGCGCAGGCGCGGCTGGCGGCGCTCCGCCACGAGATGGAGAACTGCATCCGAGACGAGGACTTTGGCCGCGCCGCGGGCCTCCGCGACCAGATTCGACTCCTTCAGGCTTCGCTTGCCGTGGAGTCCGAAGGCTAACGCCGCCCATGCCGCTCCCCCCCGAAATCATCCTGCATCAACCCGAGTGGCTCGAGGAAGCCTCGCCCTGCAACCATGTGGTGGTCACCAGCCGGGCGCGTTTCGCGCGCAACCTGGACAACCATCCGTTCTCTCCCCATGCGCCGTCGCCGATTTTGGCCCGCGTTCACGGGGCGATTCAGGAGGCGCTGGCGCGCAACCCCTACTTCGAGGACTTCTTCCGCCTGGAGCTGGCGACCACCTCGGGCCTTGATCGCGCGTTCCTCAAGGAGTCGCGCCTGATCAGCAAGGAGATGGAGCGCGGCGGAGAGAGCCGCGCGGTTTACATCCGGGCGGACCTCAAGTGCTCCGTGATGGTGAACGAGGAGGACCACCTGAGGCTCCAGTGCTTCGAGGCGGGCCTGCAAACCAACAAGGCCCAGGAGCGTCTACGCCAACTCGACGCGGAGGTGGCCCGGGTACTTGCCTACGCGCGTAGCGACCGGTTTGGGTATCTAACGGCCTGCCCTTCCAACATGGGAACGGGCCTGCGGATCAGCGTGATGATGCACCTGCCCGGGCTAACCCTGAGGCGCGAGCTGGAGGAGGCGCTGAAGGGGCTTCCCTCCCGCGGCCTCACGGTGCGTGGCTTCTATGGGGAGAACTCCGAAAACATTGGCGATTTCTTCCAGATCAGCAACGAGGTGACCCTTGGAAAACCGGTGGATGCGATCGAGGAGAACCTTGCCTCCGCCGTGGGCACGATCATGGAGAAGGAACTGGAGGCCCGATCCTTGCTCCATCGCGAGGGGGGCTTGGCGGTTCTGGATTCCATCTGGCGCAGCTATGGAATCCTGACCAGCGCCCGGCGCATGGATTCGATGGAGGCGATGAAGCTGCTCAGCAGGCTCCGGCTCGGCGTGGACGAGGGTTTCTTTCCCGGCATTTCACACGGGCGGCTGAATCGCCTGATCGTGGAGATCCAACCCGGGCACCTGATCCTGAGACGCGGCGCGACGGACGAGACGGAGCAGCGCGATTTCAGTCGGGCCGCTCTCTTGCGAGAGTATCTTGCGGAGGCGGCGCAGTAGCGCGCGGCGACACAGTGTACCGCCCGACTTTTCCGACTTGGATTTTTTCCCCGCTTTCTTTCGCACTGTGTTGACGCCCCCGCGCGGGCAGGCCTAGAAACGATGCAGGGTGCGCGGCAAGCACGCCGGATCGCCGACACCGCAGGACGCAACGAAACCGAACGATGCCGCAAGGCTTCCACAACCTCACTTCGTTTTCGCCGTGACCTAAGGAGGAACGAGACGATGGCACTGAACGACACACCATTCACACCCGGCTGGAAGGAAGTCATGCGCCAGTCGCGCAACGAGGCCGGCCGCCTTGGCCACGACTACATCGGGCCGGAGCACTTCCTCCTTGGCATCATTCGCAAGGGCGAGGGGCTCGCCGTGCAGACGCTCCTCAACATGGAAGTGGATCTGGACGACCTGAAGCTGGAACTCGAGCGTATGCTCGAAGTCGGCAAGGGCCCCACGGTTGGCATCTTCCCCCAGAATGTTGAGGCGAAGAAGGTCATCGAGACGGCCCGCCAGATCGCCAAGCAGCTCAAGCACAACTGGATCGGAACGGAACACCTGCTCCTCGCCCTCATCAAGGAGGAGAACACGCTAGCGGCCCGTGTGCTAAAGCAGTTCAGCGTGGACTTCAACCGGACCAAGCGCGAGGTGCTCCAGCTGATCGAGGGGAGCAACGCGAGTTCCTCCGGCAAGACCGCCGCCCCGCGGGGCGACAACGGCGAGAAGAGCAAGACGCCGGCGCTGGATACCTTTGGCCGCGACCTGACCCAGCTGGCCCGCGAAGGGAAGCTGGACCCCGTGATCGGCCGCGAGGACGAGGTGGAGCGCATCCTCCAGATCCTGTGCCGCCGCACCAAGAATAACCCGATCCTCCTGGGCGAGCCCGGCGTCGGCAAGACCGCCATCGTGGAGGGCCTTGCCCAGCGCATCGTGAGCGAGGACATCCCCGAAATCCTGAAGGACAAGCGTCTGCTCTCCCTCGACCTCGCCGCGATCGTCGCGGGAACCAAGTACCGCGGCCAGTTCGAGGAACGCCTCAAGGCGATCATGCAGGAAATCCGGCGCAGCAAAGACGTGCTCATCTTCATCGACGAGTTGCACACCCTTGTCGGGGCGGGCGCGGCGGAAGGCGCCATCGATGCCTCCAACATGCTGAAGCCCGCACTCAGCCGCGGCGAGATCCAGTGCATCGGAGCCACGACGCTGGAGGAGTTCCGCAAGTACATCGAGAAGGACGGCGCCCTGGAGCGCCGGTTCCAGAGCATCATCATCAACCAGCCCACCCGCGACCAGGCGTACCAGATCCTCAAGGGTCTGCGCCCGCGCTATGAATCGCACCACAACGTCATCATCAGCGACGAGGCTCTCGAGTCCGCCGTGAACCTGTCCGATCGCTATGTCACCGACCGCTTCCTTCCGGACAAGGCCATCGACGTGATCGACGAGGCTGGATCCCGGGCGCGCCTGTTGGCGAACGTTAAGCCTCAGGATATCAAGGATCTGGAGAAGTCGATTGTCGAGAAGGAGGAGGAGCTGCGCCAGCTCACCCACCAGCAGGAATTCGAGAAGTGCAAGATCGCCAAGGAAGAGCGCGACGGCCTGATCGAGAAGCGCGAGCGCATGATGGAGGCGTGGAACGAGTCCAAGAACAAGGAGACGATGAAGACCCTCGGCAATGACGAGATGGCCTACATCGTTTCCAAGTGGACGGGCATTCCCATCGTCCGCATGGAGGAGGAAGAGACCCGCAAGCTGATGCGCATGGAAGCCGATTTGGGCGAGCGCGTCATCTCCCAGAAGGAGGCGCTCGCCGGGATCTGCAAGGCGATCCGCCGCTCGCGTTCCGGACTCAAGGATCCC
The DNA here is from genome assembly GCA_038208905.1 of Candidatus Sumerlaeia bacterium. GTDB lineage: Bacteria > Sumerlaeota > Sumerlaeia > SLMS01 > SLMS01 > JBBQYG01. Next base: position 84,266 of record JBBQYG010000001.1, read on the forward strand.
GCGCGGCCCACCGGCTGCTTCCTGTTCCTGGGCCCGACGGGTGTGGGAAAGACGGAGCTTGCCAAGGCACTCGCGGAGTTCCTCTTCGGCGAGCAGGACGCCCTCATCCGCATCGACATGTCGGAGTACATGGAGAAGTATTCCGTGAGTCGGCTGATGGGAGCGCCCCCCGGCTATGTGGGCTACGAGGAGGGTGGCCAGCTCACCGAGAAGGTGCGCCAGCGTCCCTACTCCGTGGTGCTCCTCGACGAAATCGAGAAGGCCCATCCCGACGTTTTCAGCCTGTTGCTGCAAGTGTTCGACGATGGCCGGCTCACGGATAGCTGGGGCCACGTGGTCAACTTTCGCAACACCGTCATCATCCTGACATCGAACGTCGGCACCAAGCGCATGAAGCAGTCGCGCGCGATGGGCTTTGGCGAATCCGGCGTCGAGTCGGACTATGCCGGGATGAAGGACAAGGTGATGCAGGACGTGAAGAAGGTCTTCAATCCGGAGTTCCTGAATCGCCTGGACGAGATCACCGTCTTCCATCCGCTGTCGCAGGAAGACATCTTCCGCATCCTCGACATCCTGATGGGCCGCCTCAACAAGCGGCTGCTGGAGAAGAACATCATCCTCACGCTCTCTCCCGCCGTGAAGGAGAAGCTGGCGGAGGAAGGATACGATCCCGAGTACGGCGCGCGTCCGCTTCGCCGCGTGATTCAGCGCCGCGTGGAGGATCCACTTTCCTACTCGCTCATCTCCGGAGAGATTCCGCAAAACTGCGAAATCGCGGCGGAATTGAAAGATGGAGAAGTCACGTTCACGGTGGTGAAGACGAAAGAGGAAGAGAAGCAAGAACCGGCGCTTTCGGGAGCGACCTGAGAACGGCTGCAAGCGGAAAAACGACGACTCCGGGAGTTTCGCTTCACGAAACTCCCGGGGAAGTTTTTTTTTCTGGCCCCGGAATCGGAGAGTTTTGCAGGCCTTTTTTGCACCATTGACAACACTGCCTTTACGAATTTCCTTCGCCCCTCTTTTGGGGAAAGGGGAACGATCAAAAGCTCTCATTCGCGCCTCTATGGCGTTCATTCTATTCGGGTTGTACCGGGTTCCGTTTTCTCGATTTCACAAACCCCTTGCTCTGGCAGCCATGCCAAGCAATGTTCCGAGGCCCCGCCACCCGTTGGCGGCATCGGCAGTCGAGGAGAAACCAACATGGCAAAGACCGCAGGTCCCCCTATCGTCACAATCCTCGACGATGTTGAGAAGTGCGAAAAGGATGTGATCGAATCCCTGTTGGCGATTCCCGATGGGCGCTCCGTCCGGGTGATCATAAACTCAGGCGGCGGAAGCGTCTATGCCAGCTTGGCGATCGCCACGGTGATCAAGATGAAGCAGCTCCGGGCCGAGGCCGTGGTTCTGGCGGACTGTAGCAGCAGCGCCTTGCTGATCTTTGCGGCCTGTGAGACCCGCCGG
>JBBQYG010000002.1:0-68045 GCA_038208905.1 Candidatus Sumerlaeia bacterium
CGGTAATCCAGGCCGTGGGCGGGGGGGATTCCCGTTTACGAGGTGTCGCGCCGGGGGCCCGAACCCGCACTCCCTCCGTGCGAAATGCACGATCGCGCCGCACATTGCAGTCTCGGCCGACTCGATGAGTCCGTGCTGGCGCGCTCCATGTGACGCCCGAATGCGGCTGATTTCCAGTAGGCATGAGGCTTTGGCAGGCAGTGGGGGCACGGTGGGGTCCTCCGTGGCGCGCTTCTAGCAACGGCTGGGGGGCAGTGGAGCAGAATCCCCACTCAGCAACATCATGATAGAAGAAAGGTTTTCCCAATGAGAAACGCAATAGTAGGAACCCTTGCACTAATGCTTGTCGCCACCACCGGCTGCGCCTTCAACCGCAGCGAGAAGGGCGGCGAGGTCGCCAGCGCAGAGCGCGAATTCCGGATTTCCGCGCCCCTGATGGTTACGAGCATCGCACAAGGCGAGGTCCAGCCCGTGACGGTGACTCTCCATCGCGGCCAGCAATTCCGCCAAAACGTGGAGCTGAACGTGAAGGTGCCGAAGGGACTCAGCGTCGAACCCAAAAACGTGACCGTAGCCGCGGGCGAGAAGGGCGACGTCCAGCTTGTCCTCACCGCCGCAGCTGATGCGCCGCTCGCCACCTATCAGGTCGAAGTGCAGGGCACGCCCGATACGGGTAAGGCCACCTGGGTTCAGTTCCCAGTGAAGGTTGTCGCCAAGTAGTGGCAGCAGACTGAACGCGCGCCACGGCATCCGCGAATTCGATTGAACTCGCGGATGCCGGGCCCAAAGCCAGATATTCCAGCGGTCTTGGGGAGAGACGCTCCGCGAATGATTCCCAAGCGACTCCCGATCTGCGAAGACCGGCGCGATTCCACGCACGAGGAGACCGCCCGGCATGCATTCGAGATATACAGGGCACTTCGGGCTTCAATCTCCCGAAACGACCACGAACCCATACCATGCGTGCGCGAGTCCCCCGATCGCCGGGACGAACTGGACGCACCGAGCCGCACCGAATGACTCTCCACGACGGGTGAACGAGGATGCAGACCGCAATAGCCCGCTGGCAGGGCAGGATGAAGGCGAGGGCGGCATCGCGGCGCCGCGTCACAGAGCGGCCGTTTCGCGCAGAAGTCCTGAGCGTCAACCAGCTTTCGCACCACGCCACCTCACTCGCCTCGCGACATCGATACGTCACCAGGATTGGCAGCAACGGGCTGCTTGCCGAGTTGGCGGAAAACGAGGTAATTCTCCGACGGTACAATCGCGATATCCAATCCGCAGAGGGTCAACGGAGCGCTGATCCGGCGACTGAATGGATCATCGACAATTTCTATCTGATCGAGGAACAGATTCAGATGTCCCGGCGGCACCTGCCGAGGGGATACAGCCGCGAACTGCCGCGCCTGGCGAATGGCCCTCAGGCGGGCATGCCCCGAGTTTACGACATCGTACTGGAGCTAATCTCCCACCTCGACGCGCAAGTCGAAGAGGATCCCCTGCGGAGCTTTGTGGCGAGCTATCAGTCGATCGCGCCGCTGAAGCTCGGCGAGCTGTGGGCGATTCCGATCATGCTGAGGCTGGCGTTGATCGAGAACCTGCAACGCATCTGCACAAGGCTTTCGCTGGCGGGAAGGGATCGCGACCTTGCGAGCGAGTGGATTGATCGCCTGCAGGAAATGGCGGAAAAGAATCCGCGCCTCCTTGTGACCGTCGTCGGGGATATGGCGACGGCGGGGGTGCCGCTCTCGAGCGCCTTCGTGGCGGATTTTTGCATCAGGCTGAACCGGCAGGACCCGATGCTACATATCGCCCGGAGTTGGCTGGAGCAGCAACTCGTCGAGCAGGGCATATCCGTCGAGCAAATGGTGAATGCGGAAAGCCAAAGCCAGGCGGCGGACCAGGTATCCGTAAGTCACACCATCGCCAGCCTGCGGCGGCTGAGCACGATGGATTGGAAGGAATTCGTCGAGGCGATGAGCCTCGTCGAGCAGACTCTTCGGGAGGATCCCGCCGGTATCTACTCCTCGATGGATTTCGCGACCCGGAACCGTTATCGTACCGTCGTGGAGTCGCTGGCGAAGTGCGGACCGCTCTCCGAGTGCGACGTGGCGCGGAGGGTCGTCAGGCTGGCGGAGGACGCTAGGCAATCCAAGGGGCTAGCCGATCGGTCTGCCCACATTGGCTACTATCTGGTTGGTTCGGGCAGGCCGATCCTGAAAATCGCAGCGAATGTCCGATCGGGGAGAGGCAAGGCGGCGGAGCGCGTGATGAGGAATCATCCGCTTGCCTTCTACTTGTGCGGCGTCGCCGTGATCTCGCTTCTGGCAACGGGCATATTCATGATGCACCTGATGCCGCTCGGCTTGGGCGGGTGGCTGGCGGTGGCTCTGGTCGCCTTGCTGCTGCTCGCGTCGAGCCAGGTGGCCACCGCGTTCATGAATTGGATCGCGATGGTGTTGGCAAAGCCCCGGTTGCTCCCTCGCCTGGACTTCACGGACGGAATCCCGGCAAGCGCCAGGACGATGGTCGTGGTGCCGACGATGCTCACGTCGCCGGAGGGCATCGGGCGCCTGATGGAGACGGTGCAACTTCACCATCTCGCCAACCGCGATCCGAATATCCAATTTGCGCTGCTCACCGATTTCGACGACGCCGACAGCGATGTCATGCCGTCCGACGATGGACTTCTCAAGCTGGCCAGCGAAGGCGTGGCGGAATTGAACCGCAAGTACGGAGAGTCGGGCTCAACAGTCTTTTTCCTCTTTCACAGGCCGCGCCGATGGAACGGTAGCGAGGCGCGCTGGATGGGGCATGAGCGAAAGCGCGGAAAGCTCGATGAGTTCAATGCGCTGCTTCGTGGGGGACAGCGGGAGGCATTCTCGCTGATCGTCGGCGACACGTCCGCGCTTACGTCGGTCAAGTATGTCATCACCCTCGACACCGACACCCAGCTTCCCCGCGAAGCCGCGCGCCAACTGGTGGGCACGATTGCCCATCCGCTCAACCATCCCGAATTCGACGCGTCGGGCATCGTGAAGGAAGGCTACACCATCCTTCAGCCACGCATGGCGGTCAGCCTTCCCAGCGCGCGCCGTTCGTGGTTTGTGGCCATCTTCGCCGGCGACTCGGGAATCGATCCCTACACGCGGGCCGTCTCCGACGTGTACCAGGATGTTTTCGGCGAGGGATCGTTCATCGGAAAGGGCATCTATGACGTGGATGCGTTTCGGCGCGCGATGGATGGGCGCTTTCCCGAAAACACCATCCTGAGCCACGACTTGATCGAGTGCTGCCATGGACGCTCCGCCCTTGTGAGCGACGTGGTGCTGTATGAGGACTTCCCCTCCCGCTACAACACCGACGTTGATCGTCGGCACCGCTGGATTCGCGGCGACTGGCAAATCTCGCAGTGGCTGCTGCCGAGCGTCCCGGGCCCCGATGGGCGGCGGATCCCGAATCCGCTTTCTGGTCTGTCGAGGTGGAAGATTCTCGACAACCTGCGACGGAGCCTCGTCCCCACCGCTCTTATGTTTCTCCTTCTGGGTACGTGGTTCCTAATTCCGGAACTGGGGGGCTGGGGCACGGTGCTGATCCTCGCGCTGATCGCCCTTCCCGGAGTCTTTCCCCCGATGGCTGAACTCGTCCGCAAGAACGAGGAGTTGCCGTGGGCGATCCACCTCAAGGAAATCGCGCGCGCGCTCGCGCGGCAGGGGGGCCAGGTCGCACTCACGCTCGCGTTCCTTCCATACGACGCCTACATGAGTGCCGACGCCATCGTTAGAACACTCGTGCGATTGCTGGTGACGAGGCGTCGCCTTCTCGAATGGAAGACCGCGAGCGACGCGGAGCGCACCGCGCGCACGGATCTGGCGGGCTTCCTCGGCGCCATGTGGCTCCCGCCCTCCATCGCCATTGCATGCACTCTTTTGCTGGCGTGGCTACAGCCCCATCAGTTGTCGGCGTCGGCGCCGATCCTCGCGCTCTGGTTCGTCTCGCCATGGATCGCGTGGCGCATCAGCAAGCCCATTCCGGCTATTACACAGGATATTTCCCCCTCGCAGATCGATCTGCTGCGCCGCACCGCGAGGAAGACGTGGTTCTTCTTCGAGACCTTCGTCGCCGAGAAAGACAACTGGCTGCCGCCGGACAACTTCCAGGAGGACCCGCCAGTCGGCATCGCATCGCGGACGTCTCCAACCAACATGGGGCTGGCGTTGCTTGCCAATCTGGCAGCCCGCGATCTGGGATATCTCCCCATCGGAAGACTCGTCAGCCGCACGCGCGAATCGCTGGCCACGATGGCGCGACTCGAAAAGCACCACGGTCATTTCTACAACTGGTACGACACCCGTTCCCTTCAGCCTCTTTTCCCACTCTATGTGTCGAGCGTCGATAGCGGCAACCTGGCGGGACACCTTCTCACGATGGGTTCCGGGCTTAGGGAGATGGTCGACGAGCCCGTGTTCCTCAATGAGTCGTATGCGGGGCTGCGGGACACGGTTGCTATCCTGCGCGGTCTTGGCGGGGACGCGGGCGGGCTCGACGCGATGGAAGAGGCCCTGCGCAACACGCCCGATGGCCTGTCCGGCGACCTCGCCTCGATGAGGACGCTGTCATCGCATGCGGCCGCCATCGAGGAGCCCCTTGAGCGGGGAAGCTCCGCCCGCGCATGGGCATCGGGATTGAGGAGGAACTGCGAGGAGTTCGCCGAGGAGATTCTTTTCTTCGCGCCGTGGCTCGGTTTTGCACATCAGATGGACGACCTGATCGCCGCGATCGGTGCCTCGCCATCGGGCTCCGACGAGGAAAGCGGCGAGTTCGTGGCCAAGCTCGCGTTGCTCGACCGGGTTGCGACTCTACGCGACGTCTCCCTGTTCGATCAGACATACTGCCTGCTGATCGAAGGCTACCTTGCCTCCCGCCCGGATGGTTTCCCCGATGAAGTGCGCTCGCGGCTGGAGATGCTCTGCGGCTCCCTCGCGGGCGCGAGCGGGCTGGCCCGGGAACGCATGACCTCGCTGGAATCGCTGGCCCAGCAATGCGACGACATGGCGGCGATGGACTTCGCCTTCCTCTACGATGCGAATCGCGACCTATTCACGATTGGCTACAACGTCTCCGATCGGCGCCGCGACGCGAGCTACTACGATCTCCTCGCCTCCGAATCCCGACTATGCAGCTACGTCGCGATCGCGCTCGGCCAGATCCCCCAGGATCACTGGTTTTCTCTCGGCCGCCTGCTGGTGGCGTCCCACGGGCAGACCATCCTGATCTCCTGGAGCGGCTCGATGTTCGAGTACCTGATGCCGGGGCTCGTCATGCCGAGCTACGTGGACACGCTCCTTGATCGCACATCCCGCGTGGCGGTGAAGGAACAGATCGCGTACGGCAAATCGCGCGAAGTTCCCTGGGGAGTTTCCGAGTCCGGATACAACCGGACGGATACCAACCTCAACTACCAGTACCGCGCATTCGGGGTGCCTGGCCTGGGGCTGAAGCGTGGCCTTGCGGAGGACCTTGTAATTGCTCCCTATGCGACGATGATGGCCCTCGTGGTGGCGCCGCGCGAAGCATGCGAAAACATGCAGCGCATGGTGGAGGCGGGGTTCGAGGGGCCCTATGGCTTCTACGAGGCGGTGGACTACACGCCGTCGCGACTGCCGCCCGACCAGGACTTCGCCATCGTGAAATCCTACATGGCGCATCATCAGGGGATGGCCCTGCTCGGGCTCGTCCACTTCCTCCGCGGAGCCCCGATGCAGCGGCGCTTCGCTTCGTGCCTCAAGCTGAGGGCCGCCGACCTCCTCCTGCAGGAGCGAGTGCCGCGCACGGACGCGAGCATCTTCTCCGGCGACCTTTTCGAGAAGGAGAAGGAACCCGCCCACCTGGCCGATGTCGAGTCCACGATGCGCGTCTTCACGAAGCCATCGGCGCCGGCCCCAGAGGTGCATCTGCTCTCGAATGGTCGCTACAATGTCGCCATCAGCAGCGCGGGCGGCGGCTATAGCCAGTGGCGCGGGCTTGATGTGACGCGCTGGCGAGAGGACTCCACGCGCGATTGCTGGGGAAGCTTCGTCTATCTGAGGGATGACGCATCGGGAGATGTCTGGTCGGTCGCCCTCCAGCCCACGCTTCGCGAGACAAAGAACTACGAGGCGATTTTCACCCAGGCCCGCGCGGAATTCCGCCATCGACACGACGGCTGGGACGTCCACACGGAGATCTGCGTCTCACCCGAGGACGATGTCGAGCTGCGACGTATCACGCTAACAAATCGGACCCGCAGGCCGCGCTCGATAGAGCTTACCAGCTGTGCGGAGGTGGTACTCGCGCCTCGCTCGGCGGACGCCGCGCATCCTGCGTTCAGCGGACTGTTTGTCCAGACGGAGATACTGCCCAAGTCGTCGGCCATCCTATGCACGCGTCGCCCGCGTTCGCACGAGGAGAAGCCGCCGTATCTGCTCCACCTCATGTCCAGCCAGAAACCCTGCGAGGGCGGAACCTCGGCGGAGACCGACCGGGCGCGCTTTGTTGGGCGCGGCGGAACACTGGCCCACCCAGCGGCAATGCGTGAACCCGGCCCTCTATCCAACACGGCCGGCCCCGTGCTGGATCCTGTTGTTTCGCTGCGATGCGCGGTTTCCTGCGGAGCGAACGAGACCATTTCGATCGACATCGTTACGGGTGCAGCCGAGACGCGCGAAGCGGCCATGGCGCTGGTTGACAAGTACACGACGCCGCGCATGGCCGACAGGGCGTTCGAACTCGCGTGGACGCACAGCCAGGTCGTCCTTCGCCATCTGAATGCGACCGAGAGCGACGCGCAGCTCTATGGCCGCATGGCCAGCGCATTGATCTATGCGGACGGCGCGCGCCGCGCGGAGGCCGCCGTCCTCCGCGGCAACCGCCGGGGGCAGAGCAACCTGTGGAGCTATGGCATCTCCGGCGACATCCCCATCGTCCTTCTGAGCGTTGGAAGCATCGACAACATGGCCATCGTTCGCCAGGCACTTCAGGCGCACTCCTACTGGCGAATGAAGGGCTTGGCGGTGGAACTGGTAATCGTGAACGAGGACGAGTCGATCTATCGCCAGTCCCTCCACGATCACATCGTTGCCATGATCGGCTCGGCGATCGAGGCACCCATGCTCGACAAGCCCGGCGGCATATTCGTCCGAAGGCTGGAGCAGATTCCCAGCGAGGACCGCATCCTGCTGCGGTCGGCGGCCCGGATTGTCCTTCACGATGGCGGCGGCGGTATCGCGGAGCAGTTCGAGGAGCGCGGCGATCTGGATTCACCGCCTCCGGCGCTTGTGCCTTCGCGGTCGGTGTTTCCAGAAGTTCCGGTGGCCCGGCCAAAGCGCGATCTCCTTTTCGACAACGGATATGGAGGCTTTACGAAGGACGGCCGAGAGTATGTGATCGCCCTCGCACAGGGGCAGGCGACCCCCGCCCCTTGGATTAACGTCCTGGCCAACCCGCACTTTGGGGCCATCGTCTCCGAGAGCGGCTGTGGCTACACATGGGTCGAGAACTCCCACGAGTTCCGGCTTACCCCGTGGAGCAACGACCCCGTGCAGGACACTCCGGGGGAGGCGATCTACATCCGCGACGAGGAGACCGGTCGCTACTGGTCTCCCACGCCGCTACCCGCTGGGGATGGCGCCCCCTGCGTGGTTCGCCACGGCTTTGGATATACAGTCTTCGAACGCACCCAGAACGGGATCATGTCGGAGCTGTGGATGTACGTGGCGATCGACGCGCCGGTGAAGTTCGCGACTCTCAAGCTCACGAATGTCTCGGGGCGGTCGCGGTCGCTGTCGATCACCGGCTATTGCGAGTGGGTGCTGGGAGAGCTGAGGCAGAAAAACCTTCTCCACATCGTGACGGAGGTCGACCCCCGGACGGGCGTCCTCCTTGCGCGAAATCCCTACAACACGGCCTTCCCCGATCGCATCGCGTTCATGGACGTGGATGGCGCCTCGCGGAGCGTCACCGGAAGCCGCCGCGAGTTCCTTGGGCGCAACGGCACCTATGCCCACCCCGCCGCGATGCGGCGCACCCGGCTCTCCGGGCGGACGGGCGCCGGTCTCGATCCCTGTAGCGCCGTGCAGGTTCCCGTCGTGCTGGATGTCGAACAATCGGCGGAGGTCACGTTCCGCATCGGCGTGGGGCGCGGTCACGCGGATGTGCAGGAACTCGTCAAGCGCTACCGCCGCGCCGGCGCCTGCCGCACGGCGCTCGACGAAGTCCATCGCCACTGGCGCACCGTGCTGGGCGCCGTGACGGTGGAGACACCGGACCCATCCATCGACGCGCTCGTGAACGGTTGGCTCATGTACCAGACGATCGGATGCCGGATCTGGGGGAGAACTGGCTTCTATCAGTCTGGCGGCGCCTATGGATTCCGCGATCAGTTGCAGGACACGATGGCCTTGGTCCATGCCGCTCCCGACATTGCCCGCGACCACCTGCTCCGCGCCGCATCGCGTCAGTTTCGCGAAGGCGACGTGCAGCACTGGTGGCACCCGCCGACGGGCAACGGCGTCAGGACGCAATTCTCCGACGACTACCTGTGGCTTCCCTATGCAACGTGCAGGTATGTGACCGCCCTTGCGGATACGGGGATTCTCGACGAGCGGATCTCTTTCCTGGAGGGGCGCCTCCTCAGTCCCGGCGAAGAAGCAAACTACGAGCTTCCGCAGCGCTCCGACGAATCGGCCACGCTCTACGAGCATTGCGTCCGCGCGATCAAGCGCGGCCTTGGACGCTTGGGGGAGCACGGTCTGCCGCTGATTGGATGCGGAGACTGGAACGACGGAATGAACATGGTCGGCAAGGACGGCCGCGGAGAGAGCGTATGGCTGGCATTCTTCCTGTTCGATGTGCTGAAGCAGTTCGAGGTCCTTGCAACCGGACGCAGCGACGCGAACTTCGCGGCGGAGTGTTCCGCGGGCGCCGAGCTGCTGCGCGTGAATATCGAGGCCCACGCCTGGGACGGCGAATGGTATCGGCGCGCGTACTTCGACAACGGCGAACCACTCGGCTCCCGAACGAATGAGGAATGCCAGATCGATTCACTCCCCCAAAGCTGGTCGGTGATCAGCGGAGCCGGCGATTCCGCGCGCGCAGAGATCGCCATGGAGGCGATGGACAAGCGCCTGATCCGCCGGGAAGATCGCATCGTGCAGCTCTTCGATCCGCCCTTCGACAAGTCGTCACAGGATCCCGGCTACATCAAGGGATACATCCCCGGCGTCCGGGAGAACGGCGGGCAGTACACCCATGCGGCGATCTGGGCGGCAATGGCCTTTGCCAAGATGGGTGACGGAACCCGCGCGTGGGAACTTCTTGATATCCTCAACCCCATTCGCAACGGAGACACCCCGGAGAAGATCGCCCGGTACCGCGTGGAGCCCTATGTAATCGCCGCCGACATCTATGGCGTGGAACCCCACGTCGGGCGCGGCGGCTGGACGTGGTACACCGGGTCGGCGGGATGGATGTACCGACTGCTGGTGGAAACGCTGCTGGGTGTTAACCGCGAGGGACCGAACTTGCGCCTTCGCCCGATCATGCCGGCGGGTTGGAATTCCTTCACCGTGCGCTATGTGTACCGGGCCACGACTTACCGCATTCGCATTGAGCGATCCGCGAAGCCAGGCTTGATCGTGGACGGCAATCCGGTTTCCGGGGATATGGTCCCACTCTGGGACGACGGGAAGGATCACCAGGTGGAGATGACGGTCACGTGACGGTCAGGGCATCACCGGCGACGTCGCCCTCGATGACGTCGCAACAACTCCCAACTGCCTTGCTGCAAAACACAATTCATCGTCCTTCACAGAAGAGTGCATTTCGCCCCCTCGCCTTGCGGGTCGCCTGTGGATTTCGCACGACGCGGCGACCAAAAGTGATCCCTCGCTCCGGTCGCGGAGAACCCAAAATCCACAAATGACAGTGAAAGGGGGGCTCGCGCCGATTCGCGCCCTTTTATATGCCCGATGGCACGCCGATTGATGAGAGTTTGGCAGAGAGAAGAAGGCCGCTGCAAACGCCCATCGTCTCCATCCCAATGCAGGAGCTTCCTACCATGTCTCATCTCGGTTCCCTTCAGGACCTGTTCGTCGAACAGCTTCAGGACATCTACGACGCCGAAAACCAGCTGATCGAATCGATCCCCGCGATGGCCAGCGCCGCCCATGACCAAGACCTGCGCGATGCCTTCACCCACCACCTGGACGAGACCCGCGAGCACTTGAATCGCCTCCGCGAAATCTTTCGCGGCCTTAGCCTTCCCGCGGAGCGGAAGCGCTGCAAGGCGATGGCCGGGCTCATCAAGGAGGCCGAGGAAGTCCTCACTGCCAGCGGTGATCGCGATGTTCTCGACGCTGCCCTGATTGCCGCCGCCCAGCGTATCGAGCACTACGAGATCGCCTCCTATGGCACCGTGCGCGCCTTCGCCAAGCGCTTGGACTACAGCGAGGCAGCCCGACTTCTGGACAAGACGCTGACCGAGGAAGGCAACGCGGACAAAAAGCTGACCAAGTTGGCGGAGGGCACGCTTCTCCAGCGCTCGATCAACAAGGAAGCCGCGAGCGCCTAGAAGTCGCCTCCCTCACCCTTAACCAATCCACAGAGGATCAAGCACATGAAAGCGAATAACACCGCGATGGAAGCCGAAGAGGTCCTGCACACCGGAGTACGCCGCCTTGCCGACAACGCCGAGCACATGGCGGAAGTGGCAAACGAGAAGGTCAAGGAGTACACCGGCAAGGCCAAGGACCTGCTGCACGACGCCAATAACACGTCTCTGGCCGATGTGGAGAAGAAGGTCGGTGGCTACATCCGCAAGTCCCCGGGCCGTTGTCTCCTGACGGCCGCCGCTGCGGGCCTCGTCCTCGGCTTCTTCCTCGCGCGCAAGTAGCCAGGATTCTTGACCTCACCCGGGGTGCCGCCCGCGAATCGAGGACACGCCATGGGATCCCATGCCCTCGATACGCCAGCGGCACCCCTTCCATCCATCTATCAATGCCCGGCGCGGGGGGCGAATCCCCTCGGCCGAGGACGGAGATACGAAGTGGACAAAAAAAGCTGGGATCAATGCGGCCCCCGACCGCACGTTGATCACCACCCCGACCATTCTCAAGAACGAGGAATAATATCATGGCTACCAACAAGCAGCAGGACAAGCAGGTTCACACAATGGCCGCGAATGAGGATGCCCTGACGGACGCCCCCGGTACGCACCAGGCCGGAATTGGCGTTGGGGCCGCAGGCGGCGCCGTCGTGGGGGCCGCTATGGGCACGGGGGTCGCTGGGCCCCTCGGCGGCTTGGCCGGCGCAACGATCGGCGCCGTCGCCGGGGGCCTTTTTGGCAAGGGCGCGGCGGAAGCGTTCGACCCGACCCTCGAACTGGACTACTGGCGCGATGCCTATGTCGAGCGCCCCTACTACGATTCGCAGTACACCTTCGACAGCTACGAGCCCGCCTATCGCTACGGCTGGGAATCCAAGTCCCGTATGATCGACAAGGACTGGGACGACGTTGAGGGCGACCTCGAACGCGACTGGTCCAAGGCGCGAGGCAACAGCAGCCTCTCCTGGGAAGGCGCCAAGGAGGCGGTTCGCGACGCCTGGGATCGCCTGACCGGGGACACCCCCACTCCGCCGCGCAAGCACCGGTAGTCGTCGGCCATCTCCCGGCGCCTGTCGTGCGGCCGAGGGTTCGAGCCTCGCCGAGAGGATCGTTCGGTTCTCGCCGAGAACAGCCACCAGCCACACAGGCGCCGGATTCACCCCGCCAGCCGCACCTCATCGCTAACTTTTGAGCCTCCAAGACTGAGCACCGCGGCGGTATAGCCACTGGTTTCTATACATCGGGAGCAGATGGCGGCGCCAGCGGTTGCAGGGCAGTCGAACTTGACTTTCCATTGGTATAGGCGATGATGCGAATGTTCGGAGGCGGAACGGAAAATGCCTTCAGCTTCCGACGCTTGGTTGACGAATCAAAAGGCAGTCCGGTAGTGCCGGGCGGCTGGCTGACGAGTAGGCCTGCGAGATTTCGCACTTCTCAGTGACGAGCTCGAGACTTTATTCCCAACCACCGGATCGGATTATTCCATTGAGCGCCCCGATTTACTCACACTTCATTCTCTTCCTCGCTCCGAATCCCGACTTCCAATTCGCGCTTTCTGGCACATGGGGAGTGCTCGAAAGTGCGCTATTCCACGATGTTACTGTGCCCCTGTTCGCCAAGGATGCGGAGCGCTTGGGGATGCTGCTGTGAAAGCCATCGGCCCGCGAATCCTGACGATCAATGGCGGCTCCTCGAGCATCAAGTTTGCTCTTTTCGAAGCCGGTGATTCGCTCCCGCTCATTTTGAAGGGCGGCATTGATGGCATCGGATCGCCGGATGCCACCCTGCGGGTGGAAGGATCTCACAGTTTCTCGCGGCTGATTTCGTCTCCCGGTCGCGCCGGGGCGGTGGAGGCCTTGATGGACTGGCTCGAAGAGTTCAACGGAAGCGAGCCGTTCGACGCGGTGGGACATCGTGTAGTCCACGGTGGGCCAAGGTATTGGGAGCCACGGCGTATCAACGCCGAATTGATTGGCGAATTGCAGCGACTCAGCCCATTTGACGCCGACCATCTGCCGGAGGAAATCCGGCTGACTCAGGCGTTTCATCGCCGGTTTCCCGACCTCCCCCAGATCGCCTGCTTCGATACGGCCTTTCACCATGACCTGCCGCGCGTGGCGCAGTTGCTGCCCATCCCACGCCGATTCGAATCGCAGGGGGTGCGGCGCTATGGGTTCCACGGATTGTCATACGAATTTCTCATGTTGGAACTCGCCCGCCTAGCGGGCGGGGATGCGGCGCATGGACGCATCATCCTCGCCCATCTCGGCAGCGGAGCGAGCCTGGCGGCGGTGCGAGACGGCGAGCCTGTGGACACCAGCATGAGCTTCACCCCGACGAGCGGAGTGCCGATGGGAACCCGTTCCGGAGACCTCGATCCGGGACTCTTTTGGTATCTATCGCGCACCCAGAAGATGAGCCCCTGGCAGTTCCACGAGATGGTCGATTCCGGATCCGGGTTGCTTGGCATGTCGGAAACCAGCTCGGACATGCGCGATCTGCTCGCCTGCGAATCGCATGACGTGCGCGCAGCCGAGGCGGTCGCCCTGTTTTGCTATCAAATCAAGAAGTGGATCGGCGCGTATGCGGCGGCGCTAGGCGGACTCGACACGCTGGTATTTGCCGGCGGAATCGGGGAGAACGCCCCCGTCATCCGTGCACGGATTTGCGAGGGGCTGGAGTTTCTTGGAGTCGAACTCGAAGAGGAATCAAATGCTACGGGCGTGCCCGTCATCTCCTCGGCGGTCAGCCGTGTTGTGGTGCGGGTTGTCCCGACAGATGAGCAGTGGATGATCGCAAACAAAGTGTGTCGGGTCTTGGAACTTGGTCAGAAACGGGAGGATTGAGCATGGAGATGCCTACACTTTCTCCGGAAGTGCTCGACGCCATCGATGCCTATTGGCGCGCCGCCAACTACCTGTCGGTAGGCCAGCTTTACCTCCGCGACAATCCGCTGCTGAGACGCCCTCTGGCAGCGACCGACATTAAGCACCTGCTGCTCGGCCACTGGGGCACGACGCCGGGCCAGAATTTCATTTATGTCCACCTAAACCGGGTCATCAAGAAGTTCGATCTGAACATGATCTACGTGGCGGGCCCCGGTCACGGCGGCCCAGCCCTCGTCGGTAACACCTACCTTGAGGGAACTTACAGCGAGGTATATCCCCACATCAGCCGGGATGAGGCGGGGCTGCAAAAGCTGTTTAAGCAGTTCTCCTTTCCCGGCGGAATACCCAGCCACGTATCGCCGGAGTGCCCTGGCTCGATCCACGAGGGTGGTGAATTGGGATACTCGCTCAGCCACTCGTTCGGCGCGGTGTTCGATAATCCCGATCTCGTCGTGGCCTGCGTGATTGGCGATGGGGAGGCCGAAACCGGACCGCTCGCCACGTCGTGGCATTCCAACAAATTCCTCAACCCCATCTCAGACGGTGTTGTGTTGCCGATTCTACATCTGAACGGTTACAAGATCGCCAATCCGACGATCTTCGCGCGGATCGAGCCTGAGGAGCTAGACCAGTTGCTGCGCGGCTATGGTTGGAAGCCCTACTACGTTGAGGGCCACGAGCCCGGGCTGATGCACGAGGCTATGGCTACCACGCTCGATGCAGTAATGGAGGAGATCAAGCGCATCCAGCACGAAGCGCGCGTCAACGGCAACACCATGCGCCCGCGCTGGCCGATGATCGTGCTCAAGTCACCGAAAGGCTGGACGGGCGTGAAATGGGTGGACGGCCTCCAAATCGAGGGCACGTTCCGCGCGCACCAAGTGCCGCTCTCCGGTCCGCGGGAGAATCCCGAACATCTCAGGTTGCTTGAGGAGTGGATGCGCAGCTACCGCCCGGAAGAACTCTTCGACGAGCAGGGGCAGTTGATGCCGGAACTGGCGGATCTGGCACCCGAGGGCGAACGCCGCATGGGCGCGAATCCCCATGCCAACGGCGGCCTACTGCTGCGCGACCTCATCATGCCGGACTTTCGAGACTACGCGGTGGACGTGCCGTTCCCCGGCGCCGTGGAGGCTTCCGACGCGCATGAGCTGGGCGTGTTCCTGCGTGACGTGACCAAGCTAAACCAGGAACACCGCAATTTCCGCATCTTTGGCCCCGACGAAACGCTTTCCAATCGCCTGAACGCAGTCTTCGAGGTGACGGATCGACAGTGGGACGCACGCATCCAGGATGACGACGAGTTCCTCGCCTTGGAAGGTCGCGTCATGGAAATGTTGAGCGAGCACCAATGCGAAGGCTGGCTCGAAGGATACTTGCTGACCGGTCGCCACGGGCTTTTCAATAGCTACGAAGCATTCATTCACATCGTTGACTCGATGTTCAACCAGCATGCCAAGTGGCTGAAGGTCACGGCAGGACTGCCGTGGAGGCGGGAGATCGCGTCGCTGAACTACCTGCTGGCTTCCCATGTCTGGCAACAGATGCACAACGGTCTGACACATCAGGACCCAGGCTTTATCGATATCGTCGCGAACAAGAAGGCCTCCGTCGTGCGGGTCTATCTGGCTCCGGATGCAAATTGCCTGCTCTCGATCTGGGATCATTGTTTGCGCAGCCGCCACTACGTCAACGTCGTGATTGCTGGCAAATATATGGCGCCGCAGTGGCTGACGATGGACGCCGCGGTGAAGCATTGCTCCGAGGGAATCGGCATCTGGCAGTGGGCGAGCAGTGACCAAGGCGGCGAGCCCGATGTCGTCATGGCCTGCTGTGGCGATGTGCCCACCCTTGAGACCATGGCCGCCGTCTCCATCATGCGCAAGCATCTCCCCGACCTAAAAGTCCGTGTCGTCAACGTCGTTGATCTGATGAAACTGCAACCGCAGAGCGAGCATCCGCACGGTCTGAGCGATCAGGTCTTCGACGCACTTTTCACCAAGGACAAGCATGTGATCTTCGCCTTCCACGGCTATCCTTGGCTGATTCACCGTCTCACATACCGGCGGACCAACCATCACAACATTCACGTTCGCGGCTACAAGGAGGAGGGCACAATCACGACCCCATTTGACATGACAGTCCTGAATCAGCTCGACCGCTTCCATTTGGTGATGGACACGATCGATCGCCTGCCTCAGACGGGCGAAAGGGGCATCCAGCTGAAAAGCGGGCTCCAGAATAAGCTCGTTGAACACAAACGCTTCATCGACGAGCATGGCTTGGATATGCCGGAGATACGCAATTGGAAGTGGAGTAGCTCATAATGAATATGCAGGCGGTCCCCCGAGCGTGTCGTTTATCGGCTGATGGATGGCTGGAGGCGGCGCTCTGCTCACTCGACAGTGGCGACGCGCCCATGACAGGGCGGTGGAAGTCCCTGAAAGACTTCAAATCCAATCTGGTTCTATTGATCTATGAATAGAATCCAGAAATTCTGGAACGATCTGCGATCCAACTTCTGGTTCGTTCCTTCGATCATCGTCCTGGTCAGTATTGCTCTTGCGGCGGTTCTGATTGGCGCAGACTCCACGGCCAGCCGACAATGGCTCGGTCAATGGCCGCGGCTGTTTGGGTCGGGGGCCGAGGGCGCTCGCGGAATGATGTCAACGATTGCGGGCTCGATGATGACCGTGGTGGGCGTTTCGTTCTCCATGATCCTGATGGTTCTGGCATTGGCTTCCACCCAATATACCTCACGTGTTCTGCGGAATTTCATGCGTAGCCGCGAAACGCAGGTCGTGCTCGGGATATTCGCCGGCATCTTCACCTATAGTCTAATCGTTCTGCGCTCGATTCGCAGCGGCGACGAGGGCGCGTTTGTTCCAAGCCTGGCGGTCTTTTTTGGCTTCGTACTGGCGCTCGGTGGGGTGGGAACCCTCATCTTCTTTATCCATCACATTGCCTCTTCGATTCAGGCTTCCAGCATCATCGCGTCAGTTGCCTACGAAACCATGGCAGCCATGGACCGCCTGTTTCCTGAAAAGCTTGGACAGGAACCGGAAGTGGAGTTGGACGATTCCATCATTCACCCGCTTGGCGAGCGGAGTTGGCACCCCATCCTGTCTGCTCGCAACGGGTACATTCTAAACGTGGACACCGATGCGCTCCTGTCCGTGGCGCGCGAACAAAAGACAATCGTGCGAATGGAACGTGGCATCGGCCAGTTCACTGTTCAGAACACCGTCCTTTTCTCTCTCGCGATGGAAGAGCCGCCGAACAATAAGACGATCAAAGCCCTGCTGGCGGCCTTCGACATCAGCAGCCACCGCACGATCGAGCAGGACATAGAATTTGGCATTCGACAAATCGTTGATATCGCGATGAGGGCCCTATCGCCCGGGGTCAACGACACCACGACGGCCGTAATGTGCGTCGACTACTTGACGGCGATCATGGCGCGCCTTGCGCCGCGACCCATGCCATCATTGCACCGCCACGAGGATGGACATTTGCGGGTGATCGCCAAGGCCCTGAGTTATGACGGATTGTTGGCAGAAGCGTTTGACCAGATTCGCAGCAACTCCAAGGGCAATGTTGCCGTCATGCGGCGAATGCTCGGAGGTCTTCAAACCGTCGCCGCCCTAACGGCCAGGCCGGACCGGCGTCGAGCGATTAGCCAACAAGTGCGGTGGATCGCCGATATCGCCGATCGCACGCTCGACTATGCTCAGGACCGCGCGGAGATCAACACCGCCTTGGAGTCCGTGCGCGAAATGCTGGAATTCGATCCTATCGGGGAGCATGAGAACGACATGGAAGTCTTGCCGCTGATTCGCGAGTGGAGCGATAAACGGCCCGCGGAGCCATGCACACGCGAAACCGGCATCGAGGCCATGAGGCGACGGGCAATCGATCGATGGGAAAACGAAGGCGGAGTGATCCTGCCGCCCGAGCCCGGTGAACCGCGAGGCGGCGCGCGAGTCTCAGATTCGGTCGCAGCCCGGGGGTACCTGACGCCATGAAGAAGCTCATCGTTTTTGACCTGGATGGTACACTCGCGGAAAGCAAAGCTCCCCTCGATGCCGAAATGGCTGCGCTATTGGGCGCCCTTCTCGCCTTTGAGAAAGTGGCGATCATCTCCGGCGGCAGCTGGCCACAATTCGAGAAACAGATCCTCCCCCATCTTCCACACGACGGACGACTTGGGAATCTATCTCTTCTTCCCACCTGCGGAACGAAGTTCTATCGTTACGAGTCGGCCTGGAAGCTACTCTACTCGGAGGACTTCACTCCCGCGGCGAAGGAGCAAATCCGCAACGCGTTCAATCAGGCGGTTGCCTCGTCAGGCTTCGCAGCCAAACGAGTCTGGGGCGAGGTCGTGGAAGACCGGGGAAGCCAGGTTACTTTCTCTGCGCTGGGGCAGCTGGCACCCATCGAAGAAAGAAGGACGTGGGATCCCGACTTCGCCAAGCGCAAGAAGATCAAGGCGACCCTTGATGATCTCATCCCGCAGTTTTCCGTCCGCCTGGGCGGCATGACATCGATAGATGTCACCAAGTCGGGCATCGACAAAGCCTATGGGATTCGAAAACTGAGCGACACGCTAGATGTTGCCATCCAAGAGATGGTATTTGTGGGGGATGCGCTGTTTCCTGGTGGGAACGACTATCCCGCCAGGAAAGCGGGCGTTGTGTCGATCCAGGTGAGAGACCCGGAGGAGACGAAGCGAGTGATCGAAACGATCGTCGCCTGCTTGGGTTGTGATCGAAATGCCGGCGCCGATGGACCGACGATCGGGGGACAGAGATGAAGGGCTCCACCAACCCCGCCAACATCGGCAGCGTCGTTTCCGTACGAGGGAGCGTTGTGGACGTTCGCTTCGAGAGCCAGCTTCCACCGATCTACTCAGTGCTGCACACAGGCGAAAACGGACGCATTGTCATCGAAGTGTTGGCACACCGGGATGCACAAACTGTTCGAGGCATTGCGCTGACACCAACGCATGGCCTCGCACGTGGAATGTCGGTGGAGGATACGGGCGGGCCGTTGAAGGCACCGGTTGGGAAGCAGATTCTCTCCCGGATGTTCGACGTGTTCGGCAACGTCATCGACCGCGGAACGGCGTTGACCGATGTGCAATGGCGTTCCGTGCATCGCGCGCCGCCACCGCTGGCGAATCGGTCCACGAAGTCCGAGATTTTCGAGACGGGCATTAAGCTTATCGATGTGCTCATGCCGCTGGAGCGCGGAGGCAAGGCGGGGCTCTTCGGCGGCGCGGGTGTTGGCAAGACCGTGCTGCTCAGCGAAATGATTCACAACATGATGGGCCAGCATCAGGGGGTCAGCATATTCTGCGGAATTGGCGAACGATGCCGGGAGGGCGAGGAACTCCACCGCGAAATGAAGGAAGCCGGCGTGCTACCCCACATGGTCATGATCTTTGGCCAGATGAACGAACCTCCGGGCAGCAGGTTTCGAGTGGGACAGGCTGCTCTGACAATGGCGGAGTATTTCCGGGACGACGAGCATCGCGATGTGCTGCTGCTCGTCGACAACATCTTCCGCTTCATTCAGGCCGGCATGGAGGTGTCGGGGCTGATGGGACGAATGCCCTCCCGCCTGGGATATCAGCCCACCATGGGCACCGAACTTTCCTCTCTGGAGGAGCGCATCGCAAACACCGACACGGGAGCCATCACGTCAATCCAGGCGGTGTATGTGCCGGCGGATGATTTCACCGACCCTGCCGCCGTCCACACGTTCTCACACCTCTCCGCATCGATCGTCCTCTCTCGCAAGAGGGCCAGCGAAGGTCTCTATCCGGCCATCGATCCCCTTCAATCCAACTCGAAAATGGCAACACCTGGCGTTGTCGGCAAGAGACACTATGAACTGGCGCAGGAAATCCGCCGGACACTCGCCCAATACGGAGAGCTCAAGGATATCATCGCCATGCTTGGCCTGGAGCAGCTTTCTCCGGAGGATCGCAACGTGGTTGGCCGCGCGCGCCGCTTGGAACGCTTTCTGACCCAGCCCTTTTTCACGACCGAGCAGTTCACCGGCCTGGATGGAAAGCTGGTCAGCCTCGAGGATTCGCTCGATGGTTGCGAACGCATCCTTCGCGATGAGTTCAAGGACCATGCCGAGAGTGCGCTCTATATGATCGGAGCAATCAGCGAAGTGAAGGAAAAGCCGAAGACGGCGGAAGAAGCGGATCCGAAACCCGAATCCAGGAATCAGGAGGAGCCCGCGCATGACGCAATGGTCGCTCATGAATCTTAGAATTCTCCTGCCATTTCAAATCTTCGCGGAGAGGGCGCGCGTCTCGCGCATCGTCGCGGAGAGCCGCCACGGCTCGTTCGGACTCTTACCGCATCGGCTGGACTATGTTGCGGCGCTCGCGCCGGGGATCCTGATCTTCGAATGCGAAGGCGAGGCCGAGACCTGCGTCGCCGTCGATCAAGGGATTCTCATCAAGTCCGGTCCGAATGTGCTCGTTTCTGTTCGCAACGCCATCGGCGGAACGGACCTCGGAGAACTGCGCGATGCCGTTGATCGGGAGTACAATGACCTGAACCAAGGCGAACAGGAGGTCCGTGCCGTGATGAAAAAGGTGGAGACCGGATTCATCGGTCGATTGGCGAGGTATCACCATGAATAGCAAACCGAGCATAAAGGGAGTCGGCGATAAGGATGAATTCAGGCGCGAGGTTGCGGCAAAGACGAGACGTAAACTGAGGGCGCGCCGAAATCCCGGGTCGGGGGTGTGGTTTGGCTTGGGGATGATGGGGCTGATCGGTTGGTCGATTGTCGTTCCGACCCTCCTGGGAACGGCGCTCGGCATCTGGTTGGACAAGCGCCATACGGGAAGCCATTCCTGGACGCTGATGCTTCTCATGATCGGCCTGGTGCTCGGCTGTCTGAATGCCTGGCATTGGGTTTCAGACCAGGACAGATCGATGAGGGAAAACGAGGAGAACGACGATGAATGAGATGATAGGCTTACTGCTGTCGCTCGTGGCTGGGCTGTCGCTTGGAGCCCTCTTCTTCGGCGGGCTTTGGTGGGCCACTCGCAGGGCAATGCTATCAAGCCAACCGGTCTATTGGTTTCTCGGCAGCATGTTGCTGCGGTCGAGCATCGTCCTTGCCGGTTTCTATTTCGTCGCCCAGGGACAGTGGCATCGGCTGATCCCTTGTCTTCTCGGCTTTGTGGCGGCCCGGATCCTAGTGGTGCGGCTGACGAAGCCGCGGAGGGAACTGTCTGCTGGTCCAGAGGAGGTGCCCATCCATGCGCCTTAGTCCTGACGAAATTGTATACTGGCAGTATGGATACTTCAAACTCAACGCCACGCTCGTGTTCACGTGGGGGCTGATGCTGTTGCTCGCCGTCGGCTCGAAGGTCATTACGAGAAAACTCTCGGTCGATCTGGATCGCTCGCGCTGGCAGAACTTTGTGGAGATCATTGTTTTGGGAATCATGAAGCAAATCGAGGAGGTTGGTTTGGCCAACCCGAGGAAATATCTGGCATTTCTGGGCACGCTCTTTCTGTTCATCGCCATGGCTAGTCTCTGCACGATCATTCCCGGGTATGAGACACCGACCGGTTCTCTGTCCACCACCATTGCGCTCGCTCTCTGCGTGTTCGTCGCTGTGCCACTCTTCGGCATCGAGGATCAAGGATTGATTGACTACCTAAAGTCCTACCTGAAGCCGACCTACATCATGCTCCCCTTCAATGTCATCAGCGAGTTATCTCGTACGCTGGCTCTGGCCGTCCGCCTGTTTGGCAATATGATGAGCGGCGCGATGATCGTCGCGATCCTCGTCACCATCACGCCGCTCATCTTTCCGATCGTCATGACGCTACTCGGGCTTTTGACCGGTATGGTGCAGGCCTATATCTTCACCATTCTAGCCGCCGTCTATATCGCGGCCGCGATGCACGTGCGCGGCGCGGCGGGCGACGCGAAGGAATCGCAATCCAACCAGACCGCCGCGGTCGGAAAGTGAGGAACGGGATGCTTCACCGGGAAAAGCATCGGACGGACCGCATCGGCTGGCTGCCTGCGACCGTTCTCGGCGCAAACGACGGTGTCGTTTCGACCGCCAGTCTAATCGTCGGCGTCGCGGCAGCCCATGCCACCAGCGCCCAAATCCTTATAGCTGGCGCGACAGGATTGGTCGCCGGAACCATGTCGATGGCGGCTGGAGAATACGTTTCGGTCAGTTCCCAGGCGGATACCGAGGCGGTGGATATTGCCATCGAAGAGGGGGAAATCGCGGCCGACCCGGGGAGAGAATTGATCGAGTTGGCGAGGATATGTGAGTCGCGTGGACTTGATCCCGCCCTTGCGACACAGGCAGCCGAGCAACTTACCGCCAGGGACGCGCTCGGTGCCCACGCCCGCGACGAACTCGGCATATTCTACGCCCTGAGAGCCAAACCCGTGCAGGCGGCGTTTGCTTCGTCGGGCTCATTGGCCGTGGGCGCCGCCATGCCACTGTTGACGGTAGTCGTTTCTGCCGAGCGCTACCTGATCCTGCTGGTTTCCAAATTCTCTCTGCTTCTCCTTGCGCTACTGGGCGGCGCGGCCGCGTTCGCCGGGGGCGCCAGTGCGAGGAAAGGGGCTCTGAGCGTCACTCTATGGGGCGCTTTCGCGATGGTTATCACCGCCGCCGTCGGAACTCTATTTGGAGCCGTGCGATGACGCAATTTGACTGCGAGCTTGACGTGAAGGCCAGGGGCATTACGGCAACTCCCATGACCTGCCGCATCCAATCAACAGACCAAAGGAGATGGACATGGACAGCATGACAATCATTGCGGTGGCATCAATCGTCATCGCGGGAATCACCACCGGATTTGGCACAATGGGTCCCGCGCTGGCCGAGGGAAAAGCCGTCGCTACGGCCCTGACTTCGCTGGCCGAGCAACCCGATGCCTCCGCCACAATCACCAGAACGCTGTTCGTTGGGTTGGCGATGATCGAATCGACCGCCATCTATTGCTTCGTGGTTTCGATGATCCTCATCTTCGCCAATCCATTCTGGAACCACGTCATCGCCCAGGCGGCGGGAAAGTAACCCATGCTGATCGATTGGTTCACCGTCGGCGCGCAACTGCTGAACTTTCTCATCCTTGTCTGGCTGATGAGGCGGTTTCTCTATAAGCCGATCCTCCGCGCCATCGATGAGCGCGAGAAGCGAATCGCCTCTCAACTTTCTGACGCCGACGCCAAACGGGCGGAAGCGAAAAAGGGGCGCGATGAATTCCAGGCCAAGAACGAGGAATTCGACCGACAGCGTGCGGCGATGCTGAGCCAAGCGGCCGACGAGGCGAAGAAGGAGCGTCAGCGCCTTCTCGACGAGGCGCGATCCGCCGCCGACGCCCTGAGTGCGAAACGACAGGAATCGACGCGAACCGAGGAGCAGAGTTTGCGCTCGGCAATCGCCCGGCGGACTCAGGAGGAAGTATTCGCGATCGCGCGAAGGGCGCTGAAGGATCTCTCCGGGACTAGCCTCGAGGATCGCATGGGAGAAGTCTTTACCCAACGCGTGCGAGAGATGGACGGCCAGCCGAAATCAGATCTCGCCACGGCCCTGAGGACGGTCTCCGGCGCCGCGATTGTGCGAACCGCTTTTGACTTGCCGACGGAGCAAAGGGCAACAATTCAACGTGCGCTCAACGAAACTTTCTCGTCCGATATTCCCCTTCGCTTTGAAACGGCGCCGGATATTATCGGAGGAATCGAGCTCATCGCGAACGGTCAAAAGGTTGCCTGGAGTATCGCGGAATACCTCGCGTCGCTGGAAAGCAGTATCGAAGAACTCCTCAACAAGAAGGACAAGCCAGAGGCTAAAATGGAAAAGCCAGGCCCGGAAGCAAAGAGCCAATGAACGGAGAGCCTGAAAGCCTGCGGAAGGTCTTCGACGGCGCCTTTGCCCGTGTGACCGAGGCGAGGGAAGCGTTCTCGCCGACACTGACACCGCGCGAAGTGGGTGTGATCGCGAGTGTCTCAACCGGCATTGCCATCGTCACGGGATTGCCCGGCGTGAGCTATGATGAAGTGCTCACGTTCCCCGGCGGCGTACCCGGCATCGCCTTCAACGTGGACGAGGAAGAAGTGGGCGTTGTTCTGCTCCGCGCCTATTGGCACCTGAAGGCTGGCGATGAAGTGCAGCGCACGGGACGCGTCATGGAGGTGGGAGTGGGTGACGGATTGCTGGGTCGCGTCCTCGACCCACTTGGTCAGCCGCTCGATGGCAACGGACCCTTGACCTTCAGCGGGCGACTGCCGGTTGAGCGCCCCGCACCGCCGATCATGGATCGCGCGCCCGTTACCGTTCCGCTTCAGACCGGACTCAAGGTCGTCGATGCGCTCATTCCCGTGGGGCGAGGCCAGCGCGAATTGATTCTGGGCGACCGCCAGACAGGCAAAACTGCTGTCGCGATCGACACCATCCTCAATCAGAAGAACCACAATGTGGTTTGCGTCTATTGCGCCATCGGGCAGCGCGCGTCGGCGGTTGCCAAGACGGTGGCAAGCATGAGGGAGCGGGGCGCGATGGAATACACCGTTGTCGTGGTGGCAGAAGGCGACGCCCCGCCTGGTCTCTCCTACATCGCTCCCTATGCGGCCACGAGCATCGCCGAATCCTTCATGGAAGCGGGGAGGGATGTGCTGATCGTTTACGACGATCTGACGCATCATGCCCGCGCCTATCGCGAACTCTCGCTTCTGCTCCGCCGGCCCCCCGGTCGCGAGGCGTTTCCCGGCGACATCTTCTACATCCACTCTCGCCTGCTTGAGCGGGCGACGCATCTGCGCAAGGAACTCGGCGGCGGGTCACTCTCCGCGCTCCCCATCATCGAGACGGAAGCCCAAAACCTTTCGGCCTATATTCCCACGAACCTGATTTCCATAACGGATGGACAGATATATCTGTCTCCCGCGCTGTTTGAGCTTGGCGTCCTGCCCGCCGTCGATGTCGCCAAATCGGTCTCGCGCGTCGGCGGGAAAGCCCAGAGGCCTGCCTACAGGGCGGTAACGGGCGACCTTAAGCTCGCCTACTCGCAGTTCGAGGAGCTCGAAACCTTCTCCCGCTTCGGAGCCCGGCTGGACGAGAGCACGCGCAAAATTATCGATCATGGGCGACGTATTCGAGCCTGCCTCAAGCAGCCCGAATTCACCCCCGTTCCCGTTATGGGGCAAATTGCCATTCTGTTGGCACTGAGCGAGGGTCTCTTCGACCAAGTACCGATCGAGAAGATGACGGACGCCGAAACTGCCGTGCAGGATGCGGCGGATAAGATCCCCGCGGAGGTCAGCGAGCGACTGGATACCGCCGACAAGTTGAGCGATCAGGATCGCGAGGCGATCCTCCAGATTGTCCGCACCGCCCTCCTTCCGTTCCAGCAAAAACCTGAACCGGACAAGAAGCCGTGAGCGACACCTCCGCAAGCCTGCGCAGGAAAATCGACAGCGCGACAGATCTCCAATCTGTGGTGCGAACGATGAGGGCTCTCGCAGCCTCCAGCATCACACAATACGAACAATCGGTGCGCTCCCTGACCGAGTACTATCGCATTGTGGAGCTTGGGCTGGGTGCCTGCCTTCGGGAACGCGGCACGATGACCTTGCTTGCAAAGAAGAAGAATACGGCAAGGGTCGCTGCAATTACCGCGGTGGTGTTCGGATCAGACCAGGGACTTGTTGGTCAGTTCAATGATGAGGTAGTCGATTTCGCCTCGCAGACACTCGCGTCCCTGCCGGCAAAACCGGAAATCTGGGCCGTGGGCGAACGCGTTCAAGCCTCGCTGGCCGACGCGGGATTTCCTACACGGGGGCTCTTCGCGGTGCCCGGATCCGCGAAGGCGATCACGCCACTCATCGGACGGATTCTCGTGGAGAGCGCGTCGGGTTCCGCACACACAATACATGGTGAATTCCACCTCTTCTATAATCGTCCCAAAACCGGCGCCGCCTATGCCCCTGTTCATCAGCGTCTGTTGCCGCTCGACGAAAGCTGGCGCAGCAGACTGGCCGCGATCCCCTGGCCGAATGGGAACAAGCCCCAAATCAGGGAGGATCACAACGGGACCTTGAGGGCGCTCGTGCGTGAGTACCTCTTCGTCTCCCTTTTTCGCGCTTGCGCCGAATCCCTTGCGAGCGAGAACGCGAGTCGCCTTGCTGCAATGCAGCGCGCCGACAAAAACATCGACGATCTGCTCGAGGAACTTAATAGCACCTTTCATCGCTTGCGCCAGGACGGTATCGACGCGGAGCTCTTCGATGTCATTTCCGGCTTTGTTGCGTTGAGCGGGAAAAAGAAGTGACTTCAATCCTTCGATTGGCTATGCTCCTGAGCCACGCGCTGGGGGGGCGATTCCTGAATCTCAGCGAAGGCACTTGCCAGGCGCATTGCCAAAGTAATCTCCAAGCGATACTTTCATTACATACCAATATGGAACCGCCGCCGCCACCTCGCAGAATGAAGAGCGCCGGATTCGGCTAGGCTTGCGGGGCTCCAAGGCGAACCGTATCCGTCCCGCCCCGACCATGTTGACTTGGGCCCCCTGTGCTGCTCGACTGCCGCTTTTCCATCTTGCTGGGGAGAGCGGTCATGGGCACGAAGCGGGAATCCGTGTCGGCGGAGCGGGGTATTATCGTTGAGCGGTTCGAGGCGAGCGGGCTTTCAATGGCGGAGTTTTGCCGGCGGGAGGGGATAGCGTATTCGCAGTTCATGTCCCGGAGGAAGCGGCTTTCGTCCCCGGGTGAATCAGTCGGCGGCTTTGCGGAGCTGGTGCTGGCGCCGGGGGGCGGGTCGCCCGCGGAAGCGGCGCTCGTGGATCGCCACATCCGGGTCAACGGGGTCGCCCCCGGCCCCATTTGGACTCCCTTCATTCCAGCCATGGGCAGGGCACCGGATGACGTTGCCGCCCACGGCGACTCCTCGCCAATGAAACGCGCAGGCCAGCCCACCGAATGCGCCTCCGCCTTCGTGTTCCTCGCGTCGCTGGACAGTACCTCCATGACCGGTCAGGGACTCCACCCCAACGGCGGGGCGATCGTGAACGGCTGATAATTAAAGGCCTCCGATTGCATTGCGCCCGGCATCATCAGGGTTTTCTGCACGGGAATCTAGTGTGGCGCCTACCGCGCCGACCCGCAGTTTTCACGCAAGATCAGGAAGGCCAACGATACGCGCCGAAGCAAACAGTTCGCAATCGATGGCCCGCTGTTTGATAGGGGTACATGGCTCGCGCATCCGAATTGTAGACGCTGCCAAACTCAGAAAGGTCTTCCGATGAAGCTAAAGAATCTCGAAGCACTCTACGTCGAACAGTTGCAGGACATGCATAGCGCCGAACGCCAGCTCGTGGCGGCCCTGCCCAAGATGGTCAAGGCGGCAAGTCACCCCGGCCTGGCGGCGGCGTTCAAATCCCACCTCGAGCAAACCAAGCATCACGTCGTAAGCGTTGCTGGGATCCTTGAGGGGATGGGAAAGAAGGCAGGCGGGAAGAAGTGCAAGGCGATGGAAGGCCTTGTCAAGGAAGGCTCGGAGATCATCGCTGAAGACGCCGAGGAGGAAGTCCGCGACGCGGGGCTCATCTGCGCCGCGCAGAAGATCGAGCACTACGAGATCGCCACCTACGGCTGCCTTCGCACCTTCGCCGCCCTGCTGGGGAGAGTTAAGGAGTCTACCCTCCTCCAGAAGCTGCTCGACGAGGAGAAGACCGCCGACGAAGCCCTTACATCCCTCGCAACGGCCGCGATCAATTCCCAGGCCATGTCTCCCCCGATGGATGCGGAGCCCCGCCCCAAGCGTGCCGCGGCGCCGCGCCCCAAAGGCGCATCAGGCGCGTCGAGTGCCAAAAAGACTGTCCCGCCCAAGTCGAAACCGGCATCGCGCGGCAAGACCTGAGACGGTGTTCCAACCAAGTCGTGCCGCATGCTCCGCCGGCGATGTTTGCTAAATGGGGCACGAAGGGTGGCCCTATTGAATGACTCGGCCCGAGCCGGGACATAGACGCCATCCTGCCCCAACCGATCACCCGCTTGTAGGGCGTCTTGTACCAGAATCCTGACACAGGATTCTGGTACACGCCTTTGTTTAATCGGCGGGGATCAAACAGGGGTCGGTTCTGAAAGCAGCGGCCGATAGGTACATGCAAGGTGCAATCCGAGAATCTGCGCCGAATGGGGACATAATTGGACTTATGCATTCTCACCAATCGCCAAGCTGGGACTATTTTTGACGCTTGGAGGCGGACGTTGGCACAAACCCGGAGCCAGAATCCATGGGCCGCCGTCGTATCAATGTGGAGGGAGGAAGTGGCGGACAGGGAGAGATTCGAACTCTCGGTGGGGGTTTAGCCCACACACGCGTTCCAGGCGTGCGCCTTAAACCACTCGGCCACCTGTCCACTGCCTGCGGTGCCGGGGAACTGCCCAGCGCCGCAGAGGAGCGGGAGTAGAGTGGGGGCCCCGGGTCAGGTCAACGGGGAAGTGGCGCACCCCCCTCAGATCGCGAAGCCGCGCCCCGGGCCGAAGTAGAAGATGTCCCCGTCGCTGATTGTTCCATTGGTGGGGTCATAGATCTGGCCGCTGCCGTGGACGTGGGGGCCCGTGGGCGCGGTGATGTGGGGCACGTTCATGTCGTGCTTTTTGTCGGGACCAAAGCTGACGAAGAAGTAGGCCACGTTGGATGGTGGCTCCTGGCCGGTAACCTCCAGAAAGAACACCCGCCACACAGTGTTCCAGTTGGAGGTGGGGGAGTTGTTCCGGCGGATCTGAACATAGTCCCACGTGATGCAGTGATAGATTTGAGACTCGCCATGCCGCACTTTTTCCGCAAAGGGATCGTTGGAAAGCGACGTGATATAGGCCACCGGCGTCGTCAGCAGGATCGGCAGGCGCGTTTCCATCGGGTTCACCGTCAGCGCCATCACGGGGCTGGGGATATAGGCCCCCCTATCGTCGGACGGAACGGCATAGCGGCCGTTGTCCACATGGTAGGCCTCCATGGCGACGGAGAAGGAGCGCATGTCGCTCTTGACGCGAGATATCTTGGAGCGGGTCTGGGCCTCCAGAAAGTTGGGCACCGCGATGGCCGCAAGGATGGCAATGATCGCGACGACGATGAGGAGTTCGATGAGGGTGAAGGCACGGCGGGGGCTGGCGTGTGGCATGGGGGGTGGCTTTCGGGGTTGCTATCGCTATTGATAAGTCAATTTCAATTGACCGCGCCCCGTCAAGCCCCTTTTCATGAGAATGCATTCGCAATAAGGCCACGGCCTACATCCATCCCAAGGGAGCATTGCCACCATGAAGGCATTCACCGCAGGCGCCGCGCTGGCCGCGTCGCTCGTTCTCGCCTCCGCCGCTCAGGCGCAGGTCAATTTCAACACCGTCGTCTCCATCACCCAGGAACTGACCGTTGCGGAGATCGAAACCGCGCTCTCCGCCGCCAGCACCTTCCGCATCGACGGCGTCGCCCTTGGGCCGGCAGGGACGATCTTCATCGTCCACGCGTCCACCACGGGCGCCAAGACCATCGCCCGGTTCGACGCAACGGCGGCGACGCCCACGGCGCTCTATTCCAAGAGCACCGCGCAGTTGAAGGCCGACCTGGGCGGCGTATATGCGTCGGAGGCCACCTTCCCAATCCTCGTCTCGGAACTCGTCTGGGATCCCAGTACCGGCACCAATGGCACCCTCTACTTTGCCGACGAGTCCACGGTGACCACCGGCGAGTATGCCGTGCTGCGCCTCAATCTGGACACGAACGTTGCCAGCGAAGTGCGCCGCAACAACGACATCGCCGGATGGAACAGCTTTGGCGTGCTCGCCTCCGGCAACCTGGTCGGCGCGCTTGGCGAGGAGCACGAGGTCCTCACCGGGGGCGAGCCCCAAGTGGGCAGCCTCAACGTCACCAGCGGTGTCTATACAGAGGTCGCCGACGTGGACGACTTCATCGCGAAGGCCGTCCCGGCGCTTGGCCCCACCGACGAACTCCCGCCCGAGACCATCGCCGTCAATCCCGCCAATAACGACGTCTACGTCTTTGGCCACGACAACTTCCGCATCTTCCGCGTCACCAACTTCGAGTCGGTGACATTCAATCCCGCCACCGACATCGCCCAGCTAGACATCCCCGAGTGGAACGGCGGCGACCTGAACCCCGGCTTTGTTGACCTTCACGGCTTGGCCGTGGACGAGGACGGCAACGTCTATGGATTCGACGAGGGGAACGAGGCCATTGTGATCTGGAACGGCACCGACACCTTTGACATCCCGCTCGACGACATCACGACCGCCATCGGCGGCACCGTGGGCGTCAGCGACTTCGAGCCCACGCTCTGGCGCGGACTCAAGGCCCGCAAGGTCAACGCCACCCAGAGCGAAGTCTGGCTCTCCAGCGGCACCGACGACTACGGCGTCGTGCGCATCATCCTCGGCAATGGCCCGCTGTCCGTCGCAAATTGGCAGATGTTCCAATAGTGGAAACAAGGGTGGTGGGCTGGGGATCCATGCCCCCGGCCCGCTACTCCGCCGTGCCGACCGGCAGGACATCAACAACGATGATATTCTCCGCGCCAAGCGCGACCTCCACCTCGGCGGATTCCCCCTGCCACTTGCCGTCGCGGGAGCGGAAGGTGGCGCGGTAGCGGCCGGCGGCGATGCGGAGAAACTGGGCTGCGGGCGTGATGACTGCTCGTTTTCTCCAGATAATTGCGGCGTGGATACGAAGGGCCCGAGGCGATCCAGAGTCACGTCGCCATCCACCGCGGCTTGTTCTGTTGGGAAGACGAGCGCGATGCCCACGTCGCGGTAGTGGATCGTGAAGTCTTGGTGCTGCTCTGCTTCATGACGATTTCAAGGGGGCCCGATGCGGCGGTGATATTGTGCAGGTCGATACGGTCGTAATCGGCATGCATGATCGAGAGATTGTCGATTCGGCTGCTCTCGCCAAGGCCGCCGATGGTGAAGTTGCCATCGGCATCCGTGGGCACGGTTGCGCCCATTTCGAGTGTCTGGCCCGTCCTGACGATGTTGGGATTCACCTCGGCTCCGGCAATCGGCTTGCCGTCCTCGTTGCGGAGGGTGCCGATCAACTCCAATCCCTCGCCGAGTTCGATGTCAACATTTCGCCGATATTCGCCGGGGGCGAGTTCCAGCGTCTGCGGCGGCGGCGCGGTGTGGCCACTCTTCCCCACGCTGACCGCGGAGGCGACGCCCGCCTGGATGACAACGCGCCCGTGGGGAACCCGCTCGATGTAGTAGGTGCCATGGACGCCGGTGTTCACATTGGCGTTGAACGATTGGGCCCCCCCGGTGGTTGCACTCACAAGAATCCGCACGCCCTCCACCGGCTGTCGGCTTGCATCGCGGACGGTGCCAGAGATGGAGGCGTCCTTGCGAAGGATGAATCGCGTTTCCTCGCCTTCCCCGACGCGGGGAAACTCCATGGACTTTGCGTCCGAACCGACGCCCTCCAACATGGCGGTCGCTTGGCCCGTGCCGCCGGATGGACCCATCACACGGAACCGACCACCATTGCCCGCCTTCAGGGTCGTGCGGGAAATGTTCGACCCACGGACTGATAAAATCGCTCCGTCGGCAGGTGTCTTCTCGTCCTCGAGGAGGACGATCCCCCGTGCATAGACACCCTTGGCAAAGCGCAGCTCCACGTGGGGTGGCTTGGCATGGTTGTGTATATACACGATGACGGTATTCGGTTCGCTGAATTGCGGTTCGGCAACTTGGACATGACCGTCGGGCGGATTTATATACAGTAGCACGCCGCTGCCGAGCATCGGGCCGGGAACATTCCTGAGCACGAAAGTCCCATCGGCACCGGAGATCGCCACCGGCGCCGGCTTGTTGGCCGGGGCACCCTCCACGAAGTTGGACTGGGAGACCTTCACCCCCGGAATCGGGGCACCGGTGGAGTCATCCAACGTCGTTCCTGCAACGGATATGAATGGTGGAAAGCGAATCTCGATATCGGCGTCCGAACGGTTGCGAAGGTCCACCATCGTGATGGCGCTCCTGGCAGATAGGCCATCAGGCGACCGGAGCTCCGCCGTCACAACGTAGTTCCCGGGCCCCAATCCGGCGAACTCGAATGCGCCGTCCTCATCGGTGATCGTGGATTCGCCAAAGAGTCCCGCCAGGATGTTCCCAGAGGGACCTCGCGCGGTTGAGTTGCCAGCCACCACCTTTGCTCCCTCAATGGGAGTGCCGTCGACCTCCACTGCACGCCCACGGATGGTGCGGTCGCCCCGTGCCAGACGAATCGTCACGTCGTTGGAGCCAGCATTCACCCCCTCGGCGATGCCGGGCGCAAACCCCGGCGCGCGCGCGAGAATGGTAAAGGGAATGGAGTCCTCCACTCCCTCGATGCGGAAGTTCCCGGATGCGTCGCTTGCGGCCCACGCCATCGAGAAGACATTGCCAATCGCCTCGTGCCGCGGGCCGGTGCGCTGGCGCTCGATTCCGGGCGCTGCCACGAGCATCGCGTCGGCGATTCCCGCGCCCGATTCGTCCACGACACGCCCGGCAACGGAGCCGCCCGGGAGGAGTTGAATCACGATCTCGCCCCGCCGAGCCACGTCGGGATAGATATTGACCGCGCAGGCGAGGAACCCCGGCGCCTCCCTTGGATTTCGCGAGGCAAGAAGTAGGCGCACGAGACCGACAGAGCAAGGCGAGTCGTGCGCGCGATGCCGCCTTACTACTTCCAGAGCCGAAATCCACGGTGGCATTGGCGCCTTGCCAATGCACGACCATGCCGCGGGTGCCGCTGCACGGGCGAGACGCACCGTGCTACTGTGCTTCGCGCGCCCGGGAAATAGAATCAGAGACTACGGAGGTCCGTTTTTCGGAAAGTTGCCCAAATAATAAAGCGGTGCGGGCAAATGCCCGCGCCGCTCCATTGCCTTTTTCCCCGCCGTTCCCTGCTTCTCCCTGCTTTTCCCTGCCTTCTCACTGCTGTTTCTGCATCCACACGCCACCGTTGCTGACGCCGGCGGCCTTGATATAGGCAACGACGGTGAAGCGGGCGCCGGGTTCGAAGGCGGGGACGGCGAGGCGGTAGATGTGGTCGCGGCGCGTATATCCACTCCAGCCGATGTGGCTGTCGGTGGCTATCTCTCCGCCGTTCATCTTCAGCGCGGCTCTCTCGATCTGGAGACCCTCGGCGCCGTTCTCGTAGTCGAAGAGCACCTGCCAGAATCCGGCGCTGGTGATGATGGCGGTGGCGTCGAATTCCACGGCGTGGACGGCGTCGCGTTTTTCGGTCTCGGCCCACGACCCAAGGCGTTGTCGTCCGGCATTGTCGGCGACCTCGATGACTAGGATGTTCTCCGCCCCTACCTGCACGTCCGCCTCCTCGGAGGTTCCCTGCCACTTGCCGTCGGGGGATCGGAAGGATGCCTTGTAGCGGCCAGCGGCGACGTTGACGAATGTGGCGGACTCGCGACTGACGGTCTGCTTGTCGGTGAGGCGATACAGTTGCTCAGTATTGGTGGCGACGGGTGCTAGGAGGACATCGCCACCCACGGGGTCCTGTCCCACGGGATAGACAAGCGCGACGCTGACGGCGCAGAGGGCGATGACGAATTCCTTCTCCTGCGCGTCGGGCGTGGGGGTGATTTCGAAATCACCCACGCGGACCGGCTCCGGGAACATGTTGCCCACGCGGCGAGACATCATTAGGCGATACCTCCCCGGCGCGAGGAGGCCCGTGAAGCGCCCGGCCTCTCCGCGGTTGGAGAAGGCGGTCCTGGATGCGGTTTCCCCGGCGGTGGGATTGGTGGGCATGGCGCTGAAGGTTACGTTGTTGTCGGCGGCGAGGGCCGTCAGGCCGTTGGGCCCGCTGGATTTGATGATCGCGGTGAAGGCGATCTCTCCGCTGAAGTCGAAGTTCTTCTCGATGCGCTCGCCCGGCTTGAGCTGGAGCGACTCGCTCTTGGTGAAGTTGGCGTCGGCCAGCGTGACAATGATGGATGCCCGGCCCGTGGCGATATTGGTTAACTCGTACTCGCCCTCGGCGCCAGCGGTGGCGCTGCGCGCCGCGTCATTGTTCCCATAGTACGATATCCGCGCCGTGGTCGCCGGCTTCCCATCCCGTCCGATGATCCTTCCAAACACCGACGCCTTGGACCCAAGCCGCAGGGTGATCTGCGCCGACTCGCGTCCGGCTACCGCTGCGGACTTCTCGGTATTCTGGTCCTCCGCGGGCTGATCGAGCCCGTCCTTCGCCGCGGAGAGGTGATAGTCGCCGGGGATTACCCCCGAGAGGGCGAACATGCCCTCCGCGCTTGTATAGACATTGGCGGGATCGAACGCGCCGTGGGTGGGGATGTTGTACCACTGGACGCGCTTGCGATAGAGCCCCACCGACGCCATGGCGACGGCCTCGTCCCCCTCACCGGAGACCACCCGCCCCACCAGGACTCCGCGCGGGCCAAGAGTCACGGCGGCCTCGGGCGCTTCCTTTCCCTGCTCCACCTTGATCGTGACGACGCCCACGTCGCCAGTCACGTCGGTTCCCGACTCCACGATCTGATAGGTGTGATCGCCGGAAGTGACCCCCTTCATCCGCAGCAGTCCGCCTGCCTCGAGGACTTGGGTAGAGGGTTGGCCCGCGGGCCGGAGGATTCCATACCCCTGTTGGTAGACTTCGCGGTACAGCACGCTTGCTGGCGCGGATCCATCGGCGCGCACCACGCGAATCGTGGCGGAGCCGCGGGGCTTGATCACGATCTCCAGCGGCCCAGACGCGATGGTAAGGTTTTCCCGGCTGATGGGATCATAGTCCTCATGGCTGATGGACAGGTTGTTGATGACCGTGGTTTCCTGAAGGCTGACGATGGTGAACTTCCCCTCCGCGTCGGTGGTGGTGTTCCGGTCAACCCATGCGCTCTGGCTGTACACATTGGGATTCACGCTGGCATTGGCGATCGGCTCGCCCTTCTCGTTCTTGACGGTGCCTGTCAGGGTCAGCCCCTCGTCCAGCACGAAGTCCACGGGGCGGCGGTATTCGCCCGGCTTCAGGTCCAGCGTCTGCACTGGTGGCTGGGTGTACTTCTTTAGGTTTTCCCAGAGCGGAGATCCGCGGTCGTTGTGTTGGTCGAGGGAGGCGTGAATCTTGGCCTGGCCGTGGGGAACGTTTTCCAGATAGTAGGAGCCATCCTTGCCCGTCGCCACCCTACCACCGTTGAAAGTCGTCATCTGCCCGCTCATGAGTGTGACGCCAGCCATGACGAAGACGCCCTCGACAGGCTCACCCGCGGGACCGCGGACAGTTCCGGAGATCGCTGCGTTCTTCTTCAGGATCAGGCGCACCTCGTCCGGCTCGCCGGTGGAGGGAATCACGACGTCCATTCGGTCCGTGCCGAATCCAGCAAGCGCCGCGAAGACATTGGCCTGATAGCCGGGAAGGCCCAGCACGACAAAGCGCCCCTCGCTGTCGGTGTTGACGCTGGTGGCGCTTCCGCGTTCCCGCTGCATCGTCACCTCGGCCCCTGCCGCGGGGGTCGCTTCGTCGTCCTTGAGGACAACCCCATTCACCGTGACTCCCTTGGCGAAGCGCAGTTCGACTTTCGGCGGAATTGATGGATCGGGAATCTGAAGATGAACTTGGTCTCCCCAGTTCCGGAGATCGGGGGCCTTGAGATAGCCCGTCGGCGGCAGGGAATAAATGGCGATGCTCTGGCCCTGCATCGTCACTTGATCGAGCGTGAACGTTCCGTCGATGCCGGAGGTGGCGACGGGAGCCTCGCGATTGGCGGGAGCGCCCTCGCTGAAATTGGACGTGGAGACCTTGACCCCGGCAAGTGGGGCCCCTGTGGTGTCCTCCAGCGCGATGCCCGTGATCGATACCGGCTTGGGAAAGCGCAACTCCACCTCGGCGACTTTCTCGGTCGTCAGATCAACGCTTTGATTGATCTGTCGCTTGGGAATCCCTTGGGGGCCCATCTCCATCGCTATCACCACGTACTGCCCGGGTCCAATGGAGGCGATCTCGAAGGCCCCCTGGGCATCCGACGTGGTGGTGGTGCTCGCGGGCACCATCAGCATGTTCAGGATCCCAATTTGCGCATTGGCCACGACGGAGGCGCCGGCCACCGGAGCGCCATCAGGCTCGAGCACGCGCCCGCGGATGACGCGGTCGCCAGCCTCCAGCTCGATCACCAGGGCCTCCATCCCCGGCTTCACGCCCTCCTTGGTCGTGGCGACGAAATTCTTGGCCTTGGCCACCACGGAGTAGGTTGAGGATTCCTCCGTCCCCTGAAGGACGAAATTCCCCGACGCGTCGGAAACGCCATTCGCAATCGAGTAGCTCATTGCCACCGCCGAGTCGGCCTGCATCCCCCCCATTGGCATCCCGTTGGGAGCGGCGATCAGCTTAGCCTCGGCGATGCCCGCGCCGCCCTCCTTCGCCACAACCCGGCCGGTGATTGTCCCACCCTTTTTCAACTCAATGCGGATTTCCTCTTTGCGCGCCACCGTGGTATTAATGGCGCTCATGGAAGTCGCGAATCCCGGCGCCTCCACGACGATCGCGATAAAGTTCTGACCCTGTGGCATCTGGGGAGTTCCAAGCGTCCACGGAATCTCGAACCGGCCATCGGCACCCGTCTCGCCAAGAAACTCGGCATCGGGAATCTCTCCGCCCATGAAGCGCATGACAGTGCGCCCCATCCCCGAAATGCGCGCACCAGCAACGCCGGCACCGCCATCCGCCGCAACGACGACGCCCTTGAGGACGAGACCAGAATTGGCGTCCTGCGCGATGCCGCCGTGGCCCGCATCAGCCTCGGGGGCGGTCTCCACCGTTGGTTCGGGAGTGGGTTCTGCCACTGCGGGCTCAACCGTGCCGCCGGGAAGCGCGGGCAACGCCTCCACCGCGACCACCGCGTTGGAGGCGATCTCCATCGCGGGCTGCCCGCCCCCGGTCTCTCGTCCGCGCATGATGAAAACCACCGCGACAACCACGACCAGCAACGCCGCCAGAATTCCAACGATTGCCTTTGTATTCGAGCCACCCAGCCGATACCCCGCCACGCCGAAAAATCGACGAACCATTCCCGCCACCTCGCGCACACGAATTTACAGCACCGACGATTATGACTCTCACAAGTCAGAGCAAGGTTAGATACGCAGATGGCGGATTTATATTCAGCGCCACCCGCGAATTCACCGAACCCCGTCGAAACGCACCATCGCAAGCAAGTCGCGGATTGAGTGACCGTGGATTTGGATGCGGTTGGAACCTTCCAGAATATATAGTTATCTCCACCATTTCCAATCGCCGTCCATGTCGCAGCAAATGACGATCCGCCATCGGATGCGGCGCGCGCGGCACCGTGCCCTCCCTACTGCTTGGGTGGCTCATGCGTCACCACGATCTCACATGGTCTTCCGCGCTTGCCTTCAGCGATACCTGATTTGCCACGTCGATCCCTTCCAATCGAAAGGAGCCATCATCGCCGACGACCTTTTGGTGGGAGACACCGATCTTGCCACTTTGGCCGGGATTCCCGGGCGAAGAGAGTGACGCTCGCACCATGGCGCCCGCCACCGGGGCGCCCGCGTCATCCAACAGGCGGCCCGCCATAAAGGATCCCTTGCCAAGCTACGCGCGCAGCTCGCTCTCTCCACCTTTAATTCTCGCGTGGAGGAACTCGGACGCATACCCTCTCGCGCGGACATTGAGTGGCGCGCGGCCGATCACGCTTCCCGTACTGCGGAAGACAATCATCGCCGTCGTAACATCAAAAGTGCCATCGGCCCCCGATGCGCCGAGGAGCGTTTCGTCCGGCTCCGCCGAGTTGCGCCGATAGATGACCTGAAACAGCTCCGCCCCCGCGATCGGCGCGCCAACAGCGCGCCCACCACCAACCAGCGCCACGCTGCTGCGCCACGCCGTTGACCAAGTAGCCTGAAAGAATCCATCCCGATGATCCCTCTCCCAATGTTTGTGCAGATCGTGGGGATTTGGGTGATCAATCCGCAAGCGAGCAAGTTGCGGCATGATCGTTTTCCCCACCCGGCACTTTGCCGTTGACGGGGGGTGGGGGTTCGGAGGACACAGGCGGGCTTTTCGGGGAAGGCGCCTCCCCAGCACCGCGCGCCGCACATTCATCGTCGATCGATCAGGAGTCCTGCTTCGTGCCCAATAAAGCATCGTCCAGAAAGCGCGTCCGCCAGAACGAGCGCCGCCGCATCCGCAACCGCGACCAGCGCAGCACCATGCGCAGCAGCGTGAAGAAACTCGCCAAGATCATTGAGTCCAAGGACCTTACGGGTCTGGACGCCGCCCTTCAGGCCGCGCAGTCCAAGCTCGGCAAGGCCGCCAAGCGCAACCTGATCAAGAAGAACGCCCTGTCCCGCAAGCAGAGCCGCCTCACCAAGGCTGTCAACCGCGCCAAGGTGGCCGCAGCCTCCGCCTAATCGGCGGGAGTTGCCCTCGATCCAGATTGAGCAGACCTCGGCGCCGGGAAGTCCTCCCCGGCGCCGGGTCCGTCTTTTTATCCCGGCCCACGCCAGAGAAGGCAGCGGCATAGAACGCTCTGCATTGCGGCGATTCTCATCTACCTTGCCCCCACGGCCCGCCCGGCGACCATCGCGGTATTGCTGATCGCTGGTCATTCGCTGGAGCGCGAGAGTGTCCGTGTCCCCATTCCTTTCCGACGCGTTGTTTGTGTGCGCCCATCCCGACGACGGGGAAATCCTGGCCGGCGGCATGATGGCACGCATGGCGGGGCTGGGCCGCCGCGTGATCCTGGCCGATGCGACGCGCGGAGAGATGGGCACCCGAGGCAGCGCCGATGAGCGCGCCATCGAGGCCGCAAACGCCGCCGTGATTCTGGGCGTGGAGCGCGTGAACCTGGGCCTGCCCGATGGCGGCATCGGGCGCGACCTTGAGGTATCGACCCGCGCCGTGGTTTCCGCGATCCGCGAGCATCGCCCGCGCCTGGTCTTCACCCACACCGGCGGCGACCACCACCCCGACCACAACGCGATCCACGAGGCCACACGGCGCGCGTTCTTCAATTCCAACGTGCTGAAGTATGACACCGGCCAGAAGCGCCACGCGGCGCGGCGGCTCTACTACTTCTGGTCCCACCGCACCAACCTGCCCCCGCGGATCGACTTCATCGCCGACATCACGGCAACGTGGGAGAAGAAGATGGCCGCCCTGCGCGCGCATCGCAGCCAGGTCGCCGGCACGGGATACCAGGGCGCGGAAACCTTCCTGACGTCTGACCTTTTCTGGCACCGGATTGAGGCGCGGTTCGGCTACTTCGGCTCGCTGATCAACGTGCGCTATGGCGAGCCGTATCTGGCGGAGGGCGCGCTGCGCATCGACGACCCGCTCTCGCTCG
The DNA here is from genome assembly GCA_038208905.1 of Candidatus Sumerlaeia bacterium. Lineage (GTDB taxonomy): Bacteria > Sumerlaeota > Sumerlaeia > SLMS01 > SLMS01 > JBBQYG01. Next base: position 38,937 of record JBBQYG010000002.1, read on the forward strand.
CCGACGCGGCGGAGTAGCCGCGCCAACGTGTCAACGCTCCTCGCCATTCGCGGACCCCTGACAGGCGCTCGGATCGCCCTGCAGCAGGGCGACAACTTCCTGGGCCGCGCCACCGACGCCACCGTGACCGTGGCCGACAGCGTGGTCTCGCGCACGCACGCGGTTATCCGGCCCGCGCGGCTGGGGTGGACGATAGAGGACTGCGGCTCCTCCGCGGGAACCTTTCTCAACGGGCGCAAGGTGGAGACGGCGACGGCGCTGGCCCCCAACGACGAGATCCGCGTGGGGCATTCGATCTTCCTCTTCGATTCGGAGTTCGACCTCCAGAACGCCGACTTCACCGACAACATCGTGTATCTCTCCGCCCCGCAGGACGACACGGTGGCGGTGGACCCGGTGGCGACGCTGGAGCCCCCCGCGCCCCACACGCGCGAGTCGCGCGACGCCCCCGCGCGCCACGGCGTGGAACTGCTGACGGAGATCGGCGAACTCTTCGACTCCTCGCGCGTCGCCTTCGGCGACGCGTTGCGCTCCACCACCGAGCGCATGTCGCGCCTGCTCCGCGCCGATGTGGCGCTACTGATGCTATACGACCACGGCGCGGCGGAGCTCCGCCCCTCGGCGGCGGTGGCGAAGGGGAACGTGCTGGCGGACCGCACTGTGCTGCGAAAGGTCTTCGGAGAGCGGCGCGCGATCCTTCTCTCGGACAAGCCCGATCTCGTGGGCCATCCCGCGCCCAACGCCCCCGAAACGCCGCGTCTGCGCAGCCTGATCGCGGCGCCGCTCCTGGTGGATTCCGCGTGCCTCGGCCTCATCTATTTCGAGCGCCAGGAACTCGACGCATATACGCTGAAAGACCTCCGCCTGGTGCAGTCGCTGGGGCGGCTGATGGCGGTCTTTGTGGAGGCCCGGCAAAAGAGCGAGGCGATGGCGCTGCGCGCGAACTTCGAGCCGGTGGACTCCGCGATCATCGGCGGCAGCCCGGCGTTCAAGAAGGCGATGGACATGCTGCGCCGCGTGGCCGACACGCCCTCGACGGTGCTGCTCGTGGGCGAGACGGGAACCGGAAAAGAGGTCCTGGCGGCGGAGTTGCACCGCCTCTCTCCCCAGGGCCGCGCCGGCCGCCCCTTCGTGGCGGTGAACTGCGCGGCGATACCGGAGCCGCTCTTCGAGTCGGAACTCTTCGGCCACGAGAAGGGGAGCTTTACCGGCGCCCACCGCATGCACCAGGGCCTCGTGGAGCAGGCGCAGAGCGGGACGCTCTTCCTCGACGAGATCGGCGAGCTCTCGCTCGCGATGCAGCCCAAGCTGCTGCGATTCCTGCAGGAGCACACGTTCTCCCGCGTGGGCGGAGCACGACTGCTCCGCGCGGAGGTCCGCGTGGTGGCGGCGACGAACCGTGACCTCTCCGTCGAAGTCCGCGAGGGGCGCTTCCGCGAGGACCTCTATCATCGTATATGCGTTTTGCCGGTGGAGGTTCCGCCGCTTCGCGACCGCCGGGAAGACATTCGCGCGCTGGCGGAGCACTACTGCCAGAAGTATGCGAAGTCCCTCCGTCGCCACATCATCGGCATCAGCGACGAGGCGATCATCCAGCTCGAAAAGCATCCGTGGCCCGGCAACGTGCGCGAGTTCTCCAACTGCATGGAGCGCGCGGTGCTCCTCTGCGACGACCGCATCCTGCTCCCCCGCCACTTCACACTCGGCGGACTCCAGCGCGGCGCGGCGGAGATCAAGCAGTCCAAGACGGTGATGCTGGATGGCGGCGAATTGCGCCCGTTGCACGCGGTGGAAAAGGAACACATCACCGCCGTGATGAAGCACGCCAGCGGCAACCAGGTCCGCGCGGCGGAGATCCTCGGAATCCACCGCAACACGCTGAGGAAAAAGCTCCAGGAATACGGGCTCCTCTGATGGGCTCCGGCAAGTCCGCCCGGCGAAAGAACCGCGTCCGCGCCACCGCCGAAATCCCCGGTCTAAGCGCCGCGCCACCGCCGCCGATTCCATCCCCACGCCAGATTCCACGCGCCGATCTGTGGGTCGCGGTATTCCTCATTGTATGGGCCACACTCTTCGCCGCGACGCTGCTGTCGCTCGCCAACGGCCGCAGCTTTCATCAGGACGAGCTGCACGTACTCGCCGTGGAGAAGAAGGCCGAGGTCGGCATCGAGACGGAATCGCAACACCAGCACTTTCACGCCTTCCAGCACTGGTGGCTCAAGGACCGCCTGAACCAGCGCCACGCGCGCATCCCATCGATTGTTTTCGTGACGCTGGGGATGATCTCGCTGGCGCTGCTTGCATGGAGGCTGGGGGGCCGAAACGCCGCGGCGGCGGCGGCCCTTGTCTATACACTGTGGCCGAGGGCCTGGGACGACGGACTGGAGATGCGCTACTACGGGCTGATCTTTCTGGCGGGGACGCTCGGGTTTCACGCGCTGCTGAGCCTCGCGCGTGGCGCGTTCCTATGGCCCGCGGGGGCGATGGCGCTCCTCTTCGCCGTCATGGCGCGATGGCACCCGACGGCGATCCCGTTCCACGGCGCCCTGCTGCTCGTGGCGTTTGGCGTGAGCCTGTTGGGAATGATTCGCCGATTGCGGGAGTGGAACACCCGGAGGGATCCCGCGTCCATCCGCGCCCTCGTGGCCCCATCGCTGGTGGTGGCGATCTCCCTCATCGTGGGCGTCGCCGTGCTCGGGCGTGTCTATACGCATCTGGGGGGTAGCGCCATTGCGGATCGGTTTGGGAAGCTCGGCGGAGGCAACTACAACCTACTCGATCTGGGACGCTGGTTTGTGGCGTGGGTGGACGACCGATTCGCGGGGGACTTTCCCGCGATTCGCATTCTTCGACTGTCGTTTCCGGTGCTGGTGGCCGTCGGGCTTTGGAGGCTCTGGAAGTCGAGCCGCCTGCTGGCGGGTTGCGGCGTGGCGATCCTCGTGCTCCAGCTTGCGCTCGCGGGTGTCTTTTCGCTCGGCTGGGGGCGCGTGGTCTTTGGATATAAGTATATCACATCCTCCAGCGTGCTCCTCGTGCTGTCGGTTGCCATTGCATCGGCATGGATCGTCGAGGCCGTGCGTCGCCGGTCGCCCCGCGCCGCAATGGGCGCAGTGTCGGTTCTGGCTCTCGCCTATGCGGTCCCTGTCCTCCCGCGCGTCTATCTTTCCGCAACGGGCGATGGCTCGCACTTTCGCCAGTTGTGGTCGCGTCTCTTTCTTGAGTCGGGAGTGCGACCCCCAGTCGTCTATGCAACCACCGAGACCACCCAGAGCGTCCGCCCCTACACGGTCTTGATGCCGAATTTCGCCGCAACGGTCGCCAGCAACCAGGTGCTCTCTCCCGATGTTGTACCCTCGATCTTCCACCGTGACCAGCCGGGCTTCGTGGCTCTCGATCCCGCGATTCTGGCGCGGATGCCATGGAAGGATTTTCTTACGCCGGTGGAGTCCTATCGCTCTAACTTCGCCCCCGCGTGGGACATCGAGCTGATGCGCCCGCGTGGCGATGCGCAGATCGCGGCAGGGGAAGAGTTGCTCCTCGACGGCGTCGCGAATCTCCTCGTCCTCGAACCCGGCCACTGGCGGCTCAATGGCGAGGCGACGCTCAGCCTTCCGCAGCCGTGGATGGCCGGAGCCCTTGTCGCCGTCACATCCGCGATGCCCGGCGCGCGGCTTATCCCCGACTATGCGACGGGACCAGTCGTCAGGAATCCGATCCTAGCGCGCGTCGGCCCGCTCGACGCCGACAGCCGCCCGCTCTGGCGGGAGAGCCGTCCTGTCTATACGCTCCTCAGCAACGAGACCCTGGCCTACGACTTCTGGTTCCCCGCTGCGGATTCCCACCTCGTTCTCGGCGGAGCCTCCGACTTTGCCGACCGTGATGGATTCCTGGTGCAGTTCAACGGCGAGGCTGCGGCGCTCGTTTGCAACATCGAGCCCGCTGCAAGTGGAGCTCCTTTCCTCTATCGCATCGCGGTTCCCGCCAAGTTGAGCGGGCGCACGGCGCGCGTGACGCTTTCTCGCCTGAGGGACAGCGCCCACTATCTGTCCCCCAAGAAACCGCGCAGCGCGCTCACGCTGGAGTCCGTTCAAGTCGAGCTGGCGACACCCGACTCGTTGCCGAGCGAGAATTTCCTGCCCACGCTTCGCTTTGCCGCGCGGCCATCGTGGGCCGCCGACGGCAGCTACGACGCGGCCACCGATCCATCCCCGTGGAATATCAGCGAACCCACGCGTGGCGTTTCGGGGGTGACGCTCTCCACCACGCGCGAAGGAGTCCGCGCGGCGCTGGCTCGCGACCTGGGCGAGCAGGGGATCTATACGGAAGCCTTCCCCGTTACCCCCGGGCAGGCGCTGGCCGTTGAGATCCGTCTTCGCCTGCGCCACGCCATCACCAAGAGTGCGGTCCCCTTCGTGTACTTCCTGAGCGCGGAGGGCGGCATCATCGCCTTCGATCCCATCGGTGGCCGCCCACTGGACGCGAACGACTGCGACTGGACCACCCGCATCCGCGTGGGAGAGGCGCCCCCCGGCACGGTCGCGGCCACCATCGCCATCGTCTTCAATTCTCCCCCCGCCGCCAGGCTGAGGGAGGATACATTTATTGATATACAGGGGATTCGTTTTTTGAACGGCGGGGAACGGTAGGGAGCAGCAGAGTCGGATCCTGCCATTCCCTACTTCTCGCTGCCTTTCCCTGCCGTTCCCTGCCGTTCAATCCTAAAATCCGCCAGCGCCCCGGCAAAGGGCGGGATGTTGGCGTCGGTGCTGCCGACGATCGTGCGGCCGGGATAGACATTGAGGCCGGTGAAGTAGGGCATCTCGAGCTGCTGCACGAGGACGCCATTGAGGTAGATGCGGGCGCGTCCGTCGTCGAGCGTGGCACGGACGTGGACCCAGCTCTCTGGCTCGATGAGGCTGGCGGGCGTCTCCATGTAGAGATAGCGGAAGTCCGCATCGCGGAGCGCGAGCACCAGCTTCCCTTTGTCGTACCAGCACGACGCCACCAGGTTGCGATGGAACAGGTACATAAGCCGATCCGACTTGGCGGGCTTCATCCAGAATGAAATCGCGAAGGGGGTCCCCAGCGCGTCGATGCGCCCCGAATCGAGGAACACGCGGTCACCATCGCCATCCATTCCAAAGGCCGGCGCGCCGCGATGGGGCCCAGCGACCAGCGCGGGCACGGTCCCCGCACCGTCCCAGATCGGCGGTCCCGCGCCCTCCGCAACGTCGCGCAGCACACCCGTTGTGGGGTCGTCGGCGCTCGGCACCATGCGCAAACGATGAAGGAGCGTCGATTCCGGCCCCGGCATATCCTCACGATAGGCATAGAGCGTGCCGCTCCCCGACGCCACGGGGGCGAACCGGATCGCGTCCAATGCGCCGATGATTGGAGGATCGCTCGAGAGTGGGTCGGCGGCGCGGGTGACGACCTCCAGATAGTTCATCCCCGCATCGAGCCGGATGCGCGGCAGTTCCACCTCGCGCATCATGCTCTCCGAGGCATAGCCGGATAGCTTCTCTCGCAGTAGCTTTCCATTCAAATAGAGGTCGAAGTCATAGCTCGCCGGACCCGCTGTATATCGCAGCGCCGGCGCGAAATCGCCCGCCTCCTCGAACTGGATGGCCCACACGAATCGCGAGCCCGTGCTGTACCCGATCACCATCGCGTCGGCGTCTCCGCTGAACTTGCCGCGCGCCTCGGGCGGATACCGGCGCAGGCTGGTGGCGCCGCCCAGCACGGCCACGATCTCTCCCGCGGCCATTGCTGTCTCCGCCTCGAACCACTCGCCGATGTGATGCGCGGGCAGAGGCGTCGTTCGCAGGTTGCGCGCGGCCGCGTCGGGAAGCGGTTCCTGAACCTGCGGCGCGTCGAGATAATAGTAGGCCACCGTGGCGTAGTTGTTCCCCATCACCGCGCGCCCGTCCCACCCCGCAGCGCCGTGCTCCAGATCGAAGCGGAACGACTCGCGGAATGGAATCGGCGCCTCCTCGTGAAAGCGGAAGACACTCCACTGCCCGCCGCGCAGCGTCGGCTCGTCGGCGACGGGGACGCCGAATCGCGTCCCCTTGCTGGTCACGTTTCCCCATCCCCACGCGCCGCCATAGTAGTCCTCGGTTCCCGTGCCCCAGAAACGCTCTCCGTCGATCGTGAACACGTCGTCGCCCTCTCCCCACCAGTCGGGACCGTTGAGCGCGATGGAGAGATTCGATCCGAGAAAGAACCCCGAGCCCTCCACGTCGAGCACGTTGTAGTGCTGCTCCTGCGGCGCGGGGATCGCCTGGTTGTAGCGCGCGTGAAAGTAGGGCCGACCATCCAGCGCCGAGGCATCGTCAAACGTGCGATACTCGATGTTGAAGTAGAACAGCGGCACCATCGTGGCCGATTCGTTGACGATCTCGAATCGCGCCGACTTGCGGAATGGCATCGGGAAGAACGCGTTCAGCGATTCAGTCTCGGCAACGTGGATGAACCGATTCTCGAAGACCGCCGACTTGCCGAGTCCCAGCCCGAAGAAATCGCCCAGCGGAACCAGCACGCTCGGCCCCGGGGCATCGTCCCACGTGATGCGAAGGACGATTCCCTTCCAGTCGCGCGCGGGCGATTGGTTGAACGTGAACCACACGCGCGTGATCTCGCCCGGGCCCTCGATCACGGGGAGCGAGAGCGTCCCGCCCACCTGAATCTGCCGGAAGTCGAAATTCTTGCCCGTCGGGTCCTCGCTGGCGATGCGGCCCCACCGATGCCCGGGCGTGCGCGCCTGCCAGAAATGCGCGGGCTCTTGTCGCCGCGCGCATCCGGCGATCGAGAAAATGGCGAGAAGCAGCGGGAGGATTGCCCGCGCGGAATTTCCGGGGATGTGGATCAAGACTTTCTCCCGGCCAGGCCTCAGCCGCCTTCGGCGCCAAGGCTCCTACGGTAATCCGCCGAGCGAAGCTGCGGCCTCAGGCGCACGGCCTCGCGAAAGTAGCTGGCCGATTGGGAACTCTGGCCCAGCTTTCCGTATGCGAGCGATAGATTGTACATCGCCATCGCGTCCTCTGGGTTGCGGTCCGCGATCGTCTGGAAGTGATCCGCCGACTGCGTATAGCGCCCCAGCTTGTAATACGCGACACCCGCGATCAGGTGGGCCTCCATGTCCTCCGGGTCTTGGCGCAGCAACTCGCGCACCTCCGCCAGGCAGTCGTTGAAGCGGCTTTGACGCAGCAGGCTGTTGGCGATATTGAAGCGCAGGTTGAGCGACTCGGGTGCGAGAGCCAGCCCCTGTCGATAGTAGGGTTCCGCCTCCCGGTGCCGCCCCTCGTCCGCATAGGTGTTGGCCAGGTTGTTGTAGCCCTGATAGAAATCCGGCTCGGTCTCCACCGACTCGCGATAGATCGACCGCGCCTCCACCAGATTGCCCATCTGGACCAGGCGGTTTCCGCGCTCCTTCAGCTCGACAATCGCGGGGGGAAAGCTGCGCTGGTCGATCGCCAGCGCCGTGGGCATCGGGGGCTCGGGATTGGCCTCGGGCAGGGCAGCCGCCGTGGGGGGGATCTCCGCGACGACGGGGGCCGGCGAGGGCTCGGGAGGAGCGGGCGTGGGGACAACGTCCACCACGGGGGTTGGATCGGGCACGACTGCCGGCTCGGGGACGTTCCGGTTCACAACCACCAGCGCGGGCTGGGGCGCGGAATCGGGGAGCATCACATACACGACGGAGCCGATAATGACGATCACGAGCAGCGAAATGGCCACCATGATGGCCACGTCGCGGCTACGCTCATTGTCCTGCGGCTGGGCGCGCTTCTCTCCAAGGAGCGCCTCCTCCGCCGGCAGGCCTGTCACCTTGCTGGGGCGTGGCCGGGCCAGTTCCTTGTCCTTCAGCTCTTTCCCATACTTGTCCAGCTTCACGCCGCGGGCGATCTCCGCCTCGGCACGCGTCCGCGCGGAAAATCCACACTCCAACCCGTCGCACGTCACGCAGGTGCAGGTGATATTGTAGGTCTTGCAGAACTTCGCCATGGGACCCCGGCCTCTTTAGCCCGCGAAAGGTGGCTGTCCGCCCAAGTATCGTCCAGTCATACCCTATGCTGGGGCGGTTCCCTTGCCTGTGGCAACTCGTTTCGTGCAATTCGCAAGGGACTGTATCGCCGCCTCCAGCGCCCCCGCCTCCGCCAGGCACGTAAATACCGCCCACCCCGGCAAATCATAGTAGAAACCCGGATGAACCAGGACCCCGTCTTCGCCCAAAAGCCTCAAGGCAAAGGCCTCCTCGTCCGCCCCCGGCGGGAGCCGACTGCATAGATAGACCCCTGCCGCCGGTATCGGAGCGCCCGGCAGGCGATCCAACGCATTCCGCCGCGCCGACGCGATCCATGCGGAGGCCGCCGCCAGGACCCCAGGGTCACCCACCCGAAAAATCCCCGACACCGTGGCTTGTTGCAGCTCACCCACCGGCAGGAAGGTATCCGATAGGTGCTCCGCCGCGCGGATAAACGGCTCCACATGGGCAACGTCGCCGTCGGCCTTGATCCACGCCACCTTCCACCCCGGCAGGGTGAACATCTTGGAGAAGCCGTTCAGCGTCAGCACGAGCGGGAACGGATGCCGCGCCGGGGTTGGAAACGGAGCCGGAGCGGCGGATTCGCGGAACACCTCGTCGAAGACGACCGGGAGCCGGTTCTCCGTGCAGATTTCCGCCAGCCGCGCCAGCACTCCATCGCCGATCACCATCCCCGTGGGATTGTGCGGGGAGACCAACATCAGCAACCGCGTGCGCGGGGTAATCTGGAAGAGCACCTCCTCCGGATCGAGGCCCCACCCAGCCTTGGTTTCCGAGAGGTGATAGCGCCGCAGCCTGACATCGCACACCGCCGCCAGATCGTCGAAGAGCGGATACCCGGGATGCGGAACCAGAATCTCGTCGCCGGGCTCCGTAAGCAGGCGCAGCGCATAGAGGTACGCGAGACTCGTCCCCGGCGTCATCACAATGCGCGCGGGATCGGCGGGTTCGCCACGACGCGCATAGTACCCCGCGATGGCCTCGCGCGCCGCCGCGCTCCCCATGGGATCGGGCCGATAGGCGCGAAGCACCGTCGGCACCCCGAGCGCCGACTCGACGATCCCGCGCATCGCATCCGGCGCGATCCCGAGACCCAGCTCGACCGCACCGCCCCCGGTCAGGTCCACAAAGGACTCGCCGGATGCGCGGCGACGCGCCACCTCGCGGTCCAGCAGCGTGGTCGGCGACTCGCTCCAGTGGCGACCGAGGAAGTTGAGGAGTGTGGGATGGGGGCGGGGCATGATTTAGGTCCAGCGATTGCCACAGTATGCAATCGGTCGATGCGAGTTGCGGCCAGACGAGACGCGGTAGCGGCGCCACAATCGTAGCCCCGGACTTCAGCCCGGGGACGACTCAATTCCAAGGGCCGGACCCTTCCACAATCGGCTCCAATTCGCCTGAGTCCTCGGGGGCGAGAACTCCAAACGAATTGGGAAAGCGTGGCAGTAGGCGCGCAGTTATTTCCTCGAGCGATTCGGGCAATGGGGCGCGAGACCTCTTGCGTCTGTGAAACCTCGCGAAGGTTGCATTCCTCCACTTCCCAGCGCAACCACATTGCCCGCGCGATAGAGCCAACCAACCCCTTGCGCCATACCCCCGCCACCTCTAGGAAATCTCCTCGACGCGCAACGCAACCAAGGGCACCCGCTCCCCCGCCATGCTCAGGATTCACTATCACCGGCTCGACGGCGAATACGACGACGTGGGGCTTTGGACTTGGATTCCCGGGGACGAGGCGGCGACGGCGCGCGAGGTATTGTCGGCGGAGAGCGACGACTTTGGACGGATCTTCCGGATCGCGATCCCGCCCGGAGCCGCGTTGATCGGGTTCATCCCGCGCGTGGGCCGCGACTGGAGCCGCAAGGACGGCGGCGACCGGTTCTGGAAGGCCGGCGAACCGCAGGAGCTTTGGCTCGTCAGTGGCGAGCCCCACGCCTGCTTCGACCGCCCCAACATCGCGCCCCGCATCGACGCGGCCTACCTGGACGGGCCCAACGAGATCGCCCTGAAGCTGAGCCATGCGGTGGCGCTCGGGCGACTTGTCCCCGCCCTCTTTCAGGTTCGCAGCGCCGGCGGCGGCGCGCTCCCGCGCATCAAGTCCGTGCGCTCCATCGACTCGCGGGGCGGGCTCGCCCGTTCGGTCGTCGTGATGCTCGAGGGGCCGCTGGACCTGCGCCACGAAGTGATCGTCCTGGCCAATGGATACCGCCCCGCCGAGGTAGTGCCGCGCCACCTCTCCATGGACCAGGACGCCTTTCACAGCGACGCGGAGCTGGGCGCGATCTGTGCCCGCGACCACACGATCTTTCGCGTGTTCTCTCCACGCGCGCGCGCCGTTTCCATTATCGTCCACGATGCCAGGGCGGGCGATGGCCCCCACCACGAGGTCTGCCTGGAGCCACGCGGCATGGGCCTGTGGGAGGCGACCGAGTGGGGACACCTGCACGGCAAGTTCTACATGGTGGCGCCGCGCTTCAACGGCCAGCCCGAGGCGGAGGCGGTGGACTTCTATGCGCGCTGCACCACGGGCCGTGGCGGGCGCGCGATGATCGTGGACCCGCGCCGCCTGGACCCGCCCGGGTTCCGCCCGATTCGTCGTCCGCCCCCGCTGGCTTCGCCCTGCGACGCGGTGATCTACGAAATGCATATCCGCGATTTCACCATCTCCCTTGATTCCGGAGTTCCCGCGGCACTGCGCGGCACCTATCTGGGAGCGGCGCGGCGCGGCACCAAGGCCCCCGGCGGAGCCCACACGGGGATCGACCACCTCGTGGAGCTTGGCGTGACCCACGTGCAGCTCCTTCCCGTGCAGGACTTCGACAACGACGAGGATGGCAACGAGTACAACTGGGGCTACATGACGTCGAACTTCTTCTCACCCGAGGGATGGTTCTCCACCAATCCGCGGGGACCCGAGCGTATCCGCGAATTCAAGGAACTGGTGAAGGCCCTCCACGACGCGGGCATCGGCGTCGTGATGGACGTGGTGTACAACCACACGGGGGTCGATGCGACCTTCGAGAAGATCGCCCCCGGCTACTACCACCGCATGAAGAACGACGGCACCTTCTGGAATGGCTCCGGCACGGGGAACGAGTTCCGCAGCGAGGCGCCCATGGGCCGCAAGCTGATCCTCGATTCCTGCCGCTACTGGGTGGAGGAATACGGAGTGGATGGATTCCGCTTCGACCTGATGGGGCTCATGGACATGGACACGCTGAATGCTGTCCGCGACGAGCTGCTGGCTGTATATCCATCTATCTTGCTATACGGAGAGCCCTGGGCCGCTACCGGTCCCGACGGCGCCGGAATCGGGCGCATGACCTACAAGGACGTCGCCCGTGGCTCCGGCATCGGATGCTTCAACGACCATTTCCGCAACGACCTGAAGGGCTCTCCCGACGGCGACGGGCCGGGATATGTGCAGAACGCCAGCCAGCGAGATGGCGTGGCGCGCGGCCTGCTTGGCGCGATCCACGACTGGGCCGAGCACCCCGCCGAATCGATCCAGTATGCCGACTGCCACGACAACCTGACGCTGTGGGACAAGATCGAGAAGTCGGCCCCCGCCGAGTCCGAGGAAGAGCGCCTGAAGATCCAGATGCTCACCGTGGGAATCCTGGCCGTCAGCCAGGGGATCATGTTTCTCCACGGCGGCGTCGAATTCGCGCGCACCAAGGGCGGCCACCACAACAGCTACGACGCGCCGGACGCCGTGAATCAGTTTATGTGGAAACGCAAGGCCGCGCACCGCGATCTCTTCGACTACGTGCGCCACGCCATCGCCCTGCGCCGTGCCCACCCCGTCTTCCGCCTGGCCACGCGGGAGGCGGTCGAAAACCGCGTGAAGCTCCGCGACGACCTCTCGCCCCCGGGCAATGGAATCTCGCTTCACCTCAACGGCGCGGGAGTCCGCGCAGAGAAGTGGGCCGAAGTCATCGTCCACATCAACCCCGACCGCGAGGACCTGGAGTTCAAGCTCCCCCCCGGCGAGTGGGAACTCCACCAGCAGGGCGCCCTCCACGGCGAGACCGCCCCGCTGATGCGCCTGCGCGATTTCGTCTATGTCCCCGCCCGCGGCATGGCGGTTCTGGCGCGCCCCCTGGGCACGCCGATCACCTGATTGGCGCCGTTACTTTATCTCGATCACATGCAGGTAATTCGTGTGCCGCGTCTTCCCCAGCGGCACGCCGCCGAGCACCACGGCGCGGTGGCCGGGGCGCGCGATGCCGTGGTACTTTGCCGTGCGGATGACCTCGTTGATGAGCGCGTCGGTCTCGCTGCGTTCCACTTCGCCGGCGTCGAGATTTGACATTGTCCGCGAGGTGACGCCCCACGCCAGGCAGAGCCGGTTCACCGCGTCGGTATTCACCGAGCAGGCGAAGATCGGCACCGAGGGCTTGAACCGCGCCACGTGAAAGGCCGAATAGCCCGACTCCGTCGGCACGATGATCAGGTCGAGACGCAGCAGTTCCGCGATGCGCACCGCCGACTGGCAAATGGTCTGCGTCACGGAGGGATGATCGCCAAGATCCAGCAGGCCGGAAGCGCGAGCCGCCTCGCCCAGCGCGCGCTCCGCCTCCAGCGCCACCGTGCGCATCATCTCCACCGCCTGCACGGGATACTTCCCCGCGGCGGTTTCGCCGGAGAGCATGATCGCGTCGGTGCCGTCGAGAATGGCGTTATAGACATCGGTCACTTCGGCGCGCGTGGGGCGCGGGCTCTCGATCATCGACTCCAGCATCTGCGTCGCCGTGATGACGGGATGCGAGAGCCGGTTGGAGAGGCGAATGATCTGCTTCTGAACCGCGGGAACCTGCTCCATCGGAATCTCGATGCCCAGATCGCCGCGCGCCACCATCGCGCCGTCGGCGGTCTTTAGGATGTCGACCAAGTTGTCCACGGCCTCCTTCTTCTCGATCTTCGCGAGGATCGGGACCTCTCGCCCGCACTCGCGCATCGCCTCGCGGGCCGTCTGGATGTCGATCGGGGAGCGCACGAAACTCAGCGCCAGCAGATCCACCCCCGCCGCCAGCGCAAACTTCATGTCCGCGCGGTCCTTCTCCGTCAGCGCCGGGATCGGCAGCCGCGTATCGGGAAGGTTGACGCCCTTGCGCGGCTTGAGGATTCCGCCGTCGATCACCGTGCAGAGGACTTCCTGACCCTCCACCGCGTCCACCATCAGCGCGATGTGCCCATCGTCCAGCAGGATTTTCTCGCCCGGGCGCGCCACCTCGTGGAAGCCGGCGAAGCTCACTTGGAATCGCTTGTGAGTGCCGTCGGCCTCCGCGGATGTAAGGACGATCTGCTCGTTGTCCTCCAGCAGCACCGCCTCCGCCGCCATCCCCGCAATGCGCAGCTTGGGCCCCGACAAGTCGCCGAGAATCGCCAGCGGACGGCTCATCTCCTGCCCGATCTCCCGGATGATGTGAATCCGATTCAGGTGCTCCGCATGGGTCCCGTGGCTGAAGTTCAGCCGGAATACATCGGCCCCCGCATGTACCAAATGCTGAATGACTTCCTTTGTGGAGGACGACGGTCCAAGCGTCGCAACGATCTTCGTGCGATGGCGCGGGGCTTCGGTGGAGCGAATGCGGGCCATGTGTTTCCGATCCGAATGGGATGCGAAGGATCACAGGGCGGGATAGGCGAGTGGGGCAAGAGGGATGGAAACGGCGGGGACGAGGTCGAAGGGATGAGTGATGAACGGCAACAGGGCTCCACCCCATCCGTCCCATCGGTCCTATTCGTCTCATCTGTCCAGCCGATACCGCCGTATATACACCCCTACCGCGTCATCTCCTCCACCACCCGCGCGTGCCGGGGATACTCCCGCAGCAACTCCTCCCGCCCCGGCATCTTGAAATCGGCGAAGTCGAATCCCGGCGCCACCACGCAGCCCGCGAGGGCGTGGGCGGAGCCCGGCGCGGGTCGCGCGGCCTGGAGCCAGCCCGCGGGGACGGCGGCTTGCAGCTCGGCGTCGGGGCCGAGCGCGACGACGCGATGCTCGCCGGTATCGGGCGCGAGGAGGTGCAGCTCCAGCGCGCCGCCGCCCTGCCAGAGCCACACCTCGTCCGACGCGACGCGATGCCATGCGGAAAAATCGCCGGCCTCCAGCAGGAAGTGGATGCAGGTACACGCCGCGCGTTCGGCGCCGGATGCCGGATGCGCCACGGGAATCGCGGAACGCCAGGTCTCGCGGTACCAGCCGCCCTCGGGATGGCGGAGGAGGCCGAGGCGCTGGATCAGCCGCTGCGCGACTTCACGGGGGTCAGGGCTGGGCATGGGGGGCGGGGTCATCTTCCTCGATCTGCCAAACGCGCTGCTTTAATCCACGCGCCTCCAGGATCGGAGCGCGGCGCTTCCGCATCTCGACGACAATGCGGATATTTTCGGGAAAGGGGAGCTTCGCCCGTTCCCGGCGCCACGCGGCCTGTGCGCGCGCGATGTCGTCTATCGTGAAGTCCGGTCGATCCATTTATCGAACCTTTCCGCCAGCCCATGCCGCACAAGGAGCTCCCCAAGGAACTCCCTGTCGATCTGAACCTGCTCCATCAACGATTCCAATCTTGCGCGATCCTTGTCGCGCCCTGTCTGGACCATGATCGCCGCGAGATGCTCGGGCCGCGGGACCCTGGTCGCCTCGGAACGATAGGGGGTCTCCACGGCCTGCTCAATTGCTTCCTCCACGAGCGAATTATATGCTGGCAGAAACTGAACGGGCAATCCCTCCACAAGGATGTGCGGCCTGGTCGATGAGGATGAAGACGTCCAGATCTTCCGTCTCGAATGGCGCCAGATAAAAGAACGCCGCAATCGCGCCGCCAATGGCGTAGCGTCTCTACAACACTGCCCTTTCAAGCTCGTTGAGTATCCTGAGCGTCTTTTCCATCTCACGCTCCCGCCAGCACGCCGTCAAAATCCCGAATCACGTCGTGCCCCGGCTCCGCCAGTTCCGCCGTGCCGGGCCTGACGACAAGGCGCGTGGCCATGCCCGCCTCGCGTGCGGCGTCGAGTTCCGCCGCCACGTCAGAAAGGAAGAGCACCGCCCCGGGCCCTACGCGCAGGTGCCCCGCAATGCAGCGATAGCTGTCGGCCTCGCGCTTGGGGCCCGTGGTGGTGTCGAAGTAGCCAGTCAGGAGCGGCGTTAGGTCGCCCTCGGTGGAATGGCGGAAGAGGAGCTTCTGGGCGAGTACGCTGCCGGAGGAGAAAATCGCCGCCATCACGCCATCGGATTCCCACCGGCGCAGCGCCGGGGCCACATCGCGATAGACCGCGCCGCGCAGTTCTCCGCTGGCGTAGCCCTCCTCCCAGATCAGGCCCTGCGCCGTCTTCAGCGCCGTGGACTTCACATCGCGGTCCATGAGCCACGTCGCGTATGCCGCCGCCCCCTCGCGATCGTCGCCCCCCCACGCGGGTGGACCATTCGCGTCGGCGGAATGCTCGCGCTGGAACGCCTCCAGCAACCCAGCGTCGCATCCCGCCAGGAAATCAGCTATCCTTCCCCGCGCGAAGGGAAAGAGCGTTGTATATACAAAATCGATCGGCGTCGTGGTGCCCTCGATGTCCAGCAATACGGCTCGGGTGTCGGTCACCGATCAGCTCCGCCAGATGGATGGGCCCAATCAGACGCATCGCCAAAAACCAGCAGTTCATGCCTCATGCCTTCGGCGCCACATACATCGGCCCCATGCACAACGGCTGGAACCCCTTGTCCACGCCGCTATCGGTGTAGCGCGGCGTCCAGCCGGCGGTGTCCTGAAAGAGGCGGATCGCTCGGATGCGCTTATCCGTGCAGAGGTCAAACCAGTGCCACGTCCCCAGCGGGACGCGCAGCAGGTCGCCCGGTCCAACCTCGATGGCGATCACGGGGGCACCGTCCTTGGGGTGGATGTGAAAGACCCCGCGGCCCTCGATGATGAAGCGCACCTCGTCCTCGTCGTGCCAGTGCTCCTTGTTGAACTTGTTGAGCATGGCATCCAGATTGGGCGTCTCCGCGGTGACGTCGATCACGTCGGCGGTTACATAGCCGCCCTCCAGCTTCAGGCGGTCAATTTCGGCCTTGTAGGCGTCCAAAATGTCCGCCGCGCTGGCGCCGGGCTGGATCGGGTGGCTGGGTTCCCACCGTTCATAGTCGATCCCGATCCCCTCCAGATAGTCGGCAACTTCGGGGAACTCGCGAAGGGTGCGGTTTTCCGCTGGAATGCTGATTACGGCCATGATCGGAGCCTCCTGATGGGTCATTTTCCTGTTCGAAACTGGAAAGTGGCTGCCCATTCAGGCAAGGGGTTTCTCAAATACCCCGCCCGCTGGCATGGGATTCTCTTTGTCTGGACCGCGATCGCTGGGATACAAGATAAGGAAGGTAAGGACTAGAACCACTTGGCGCATCCCACAAATCAACCTTCGGACGAGGCAGTGACTCCGCCACCGGACTTACCGGCGGACTCGCTCGTGTCCTACAACCCGGGCCGTTCGTTTGCCAATCGCCCCCCCGGAACACCCGGTGGCGATGGCTGCGACTTGCGCGTTGCCGCCCGGTGGTCGGTCTCGGTTGCCGACCCTACCGAGCGCGAATTCCGCACCGACTTCGAGATCGAGGAGGACGCGGTCGAGGAAGAGGAGTCGGGCTCCTATCAGCTCATCCGCATCGTCGGGCGCGGTGGCTTCGGCGAGGTCTGGGAGGCCGTTCAGGGGACGCTGGACCGCGTGGTGGCGGTCAAGCGCCTGCGCGACGACCTTGAAAAGGGCGAGACGGAATCGACAGCCGACACCTTCGCCATGAGGGAGAACTTCCGCCAGGAGGCGCTGACCACCGCCAACCTGGACCACCCCAACATCGTGCCCGTCCACGATCTGGGCGAGGATGAAAACGGCTCTCCGCTGCTGGCGATGAAGTACGTCCGCGGCAAGCCGTGGAGCGACATGATCATGGAGGAATTCCCGGCGATGTCGCCTGCGGAATTCCTGGCCAAGCACATCCCCATCCTGGTGGACGTGACTCAGGCCGTGGCATTTGCCCACTCGCGCGGCGTGGTGCATCGCGATCTTAAGCCATCGCAGGTGATGGTGGGCGAGTTCGGCGAGGTGATGCTGATGGACTGGGGCTTGGCCGTGGTCATGAACCCCGAATCGCTGATCGCCAGCAGTCGGCGTCGCTCGCGCGGGGGGCGGCGCAGGTTCCTTCCCACCCCCGAATCCGCCTCCAACCCGGCGGGCACCCTCGCCTTCATGGCGCCGGAGCAAACCAACAAGACGGCCAAGTATATCTGTCCCGCGACCGACGTGTTTCTCCTGGGCGGAACTCTCTATTACCTGCTTACCGGGCGGCTTCCCCACCAGGGTGAATCGTCCAAGGAAATCTTCATGCGCGCCCGCCTCGGGGAAGTCATCCCCGCCGAAGTGGCTGCCCCCGATCGCGATATTCCCCAGGACCTGATCGAGCTCGCCGCCGGCGCAATGCGGCCGCTGATCCGCGAGCGAATGCAGACCGCGCGCGAGTTCCTTGCCGGGCTTCAGGACCACCTATCCGGCGCGACCAGGCGGCGTGAATCGGTGGCGCTGACCGACGCGGCGCGCCATCAGCTCGACAACTGCAAGGGCGAATATCCCGTCTTCGCCGAGGCCCTCGGGCGCATCTCCCGCGCGGACACGCTGTGGGATGGGAATCCCGATGTGGATGAGCTTGCCGAGCGCGCCCACCGCCAGTTTGCCCGCGCCGCCCTGCGCAATGGCGACCTCATCCTCGCCCGCCTCCAGGCCCAGCTCCTTCCGGAGAGCGACCAAAAGAAGTCCACCATCGCGGAGATCGACCGCGCGCAGTGCCGCTCCATCCTGCGCGAGCGCCAGCGCCGCATCGCCCTCGTCGGCGTCGCCGCGCTTCTCCTCCTCGTGGTCGCCGGCTCCAGCTTCTTCATCAATCGCCTCTCCTACCAGCGCGACCTCGCGATGCTGGAAAAGGAGCGCGCCCTCTCCGCGCGAAACGACGCCCAGACCCTCGTCAGCTATATGCTCGGCGATTTGGTCGTGTCCCTCCAGCCCCTCGGCCAGCTCGGTCCGCTCAAGAATCTGGCCGAGCGTGTGAAGGAATACTATGACAACGTCCCCAAGGAGGAACTCTCCGCCGACGGACGCCTGCAACAGAGCCTCGCGCTCGCCTCGCTCGCCCAGATCAATGTGGAAAGCGGAGACTCCGAAAGCGCCTTGAAGCAGTTTCAGCAGGCGCTGGACATCGCGGAGCCGCTTCTGGCGGAGAACCCCGCCGACGACGAGATCGCCCGCGATGTCGCGGCCATCTATGCCTCCATCGGCGACGTCAAGGCGGAGCGCGGAGATCCCAACGCCCGGGTCGAGGGCGTTGCCAAGGC
The DNA here is from genome assembly GCA_038208905.1 of Candidatus Sumerlaeia bacterium. GTDB lineage: Bacteria > Sumerlaeota > Sumerlaeia > SLMS01 > SLMS01 > JBBQYG01. Next base: position 57,351 of record JBBQYG010000002.1, read on the forward strand.
CATCGGTGTCGTCGTCCAGGCGCTCGCGCTCAACCCCGAGTTCAGCCGCCAGTTCCCCGACAGTGCCACATCCGGCGAGGTTGCCGCCGCCTTTGCCCGTGGGATGATCCCCGGCGATGGGGCCCAGTTGGGCGAATCCCTCGCCATCCTCGACAAGGTTAATGCGTGGAATCAGCAGGACCCGCGCTGGGGGCTGGACCTCTCCGTGGGATACGAGATGATGTCGCGTATCTTCCTGGACAACGGCGATTTCGCCCGCGCGCGGGAGGCCGGCCGCAAGTCGGTCGCGCTCCGGGAACGCTCCGTCGAGATGCTTCCGGGCGAGGCCGGACCGCGCCGGCTCCTGATATCCGCCTATCTCGCCATGGGCGAAGTCTATCGCCGCGAGGGATACGCCGACGCCGCCCTGCGCAACTACGAGAGCGCCCTGACCCAGGCCGACGAGCAGATGACCAAGGATCCGGGCAACGTGTTCTGGCCCGTGTCGCTCGCGGGATCGCACGCCGCCATCGCCGATGTTCTGATCGACAAGGAACTGCCGCGCGAGGCCGCCGGCCACCTGCGCGAGTCCATCGCCCTTTCCGAAATGATTCTCGCCCGCGACCGCGACAACGCCACCACCCGGTTCGAGCTTTCCAAGCGCTATGGCAAGCTCGCCCAAGTGCTGACCAGCCTTGGGGAAATCGCCGAGGCCCGCGAGTACTTCGGCAAGGCGTTCCCCATCGCCAGCGCCCTCCTCCTCCAGGACCGCCGCAACGTCCGCTGGCAGACGGAATTCAACGAACTCTTCGGCGGAAGCCTTGAACTGGGCGACCTGCTTCTGGACGCGGATGACTATGTCGGCGCAGAAGAAGCCTACAAACACGTCCTCTCCATGGCCGCCATCCTGGTCGAGGCCAACCCCGGCAACATGGATCACCTGCGCGACTACTTCACCAGCAGCGAGCGCCTCGGCAAGACCCTCGTCCTTCTCGATCGCGGCAAGGAGGCGATCCCCATTCTGTTCCGCGCGTTCTCCCTTCCCGCGCTGGAGCAGGGCGCCGCCCAGGCCATCGACATCGCGCGAGAGAACGAGCCGCCGCTCCTCTTCGCCGTCGGCATGGCCTATGCCGCCCAAGGCGACGCCGAACACGCCTTCCGATTCCTGCACCAGGCCATGGACGGCGGCTACAAGCCCCGCCTCAAGGACTCCCCCTTTGCCCCGCTCCTCGATGGACTGCGCAAGAAGGACGCCGCGCGCCTGGAATCGATCCTCGGCGCGGGTAGCAGTCCCTGACCGCTACCGGTCGGCGTGCCCCAGGTCTCGCCCCGGCGCCACCACATCGCGCAACCGCTGCTTGAGCTCCTTCGGCTGCGGAAACCCACCCTCCGCCGCCCGCGACCAGATCACCCGCTCCCCCACCCGCACCTCAAACCCCCCGCCCGCCCCCGGCACCAGCGCCACCCCGCCCAACTCCTCCTCGAACGTCGTCAACAATTCCTGAGCCAACCAAGCCGCCCGCAACATCCAACGGCACTGGCGGCAGTACTCGAGTTCGACGATGGGGGGCATGGGGGGGACTCCGTGAGCGATGGATTCGGTATGCTACCGCGGGAAGCGAAACCACCGCTCGCGAAGGAGCAAGCGAGCGTGCCACGCGCAATGATTAGGCCGTCCTGCTATACGCGAAAACTACTCGAATACATCATCTTCCGCGATACCAGCTTGGCGGAGTAGGTGCCTGGGCAGACCCTTCTTCAGGGGTGTATTGCCGTCTACTGGAATAGGCAAGCGGACGGATTCACCATCTTTGGCGAGAATATGATGGCTCCCATTTACCCGACGCAGCACTCATCCGCGCCGTTCGATTGCGCGAATCAAGTCCTAGCCGGATGTGCTGCTCACACTGCGATCTCGATGACGCGCTCGGTTCCGGAACGTCGGGGTGGCTCTACTTCAACGGATACGCACCCCTCCACCGCCTCATAGAAATTCGCGAGCGGTTCCTCGAACGTGTCCCCCTGCGTGGCGCATCCTGGGATGGCAGGCACTTCCGCCCAGAAACCACCTTCCTCCGCCTCGTGGACGACGACCTTGAGCTTCATGCCATGAACTCCGCGTGTCGGATTTTCGAGGCAACATCACTGTGCAAAGGGTGCCCGTCCCCGACAAGCAAAACGTCGTCCATCAACGATCGCCCCCCGTCGTTCATCCCTGCTTTTCACTCCCACTCGATCGTCGCCGGCGGCTTGCTGCTGATATCATAGGTCACGCGGTTGATGCCCTTCACTTCGTTGATGATGCGGGCGGAGAGCCGCGCGAGGACGTCGCGGGGCATGTCGTACCAGTCCGCCGTCATGCCGTCGGTGCTGGTGACGCAGCGGATCGCGCAGACGTTGTCATACGAGCGGTTGTCGCCCATGACGCCGACACTGCGCACGGGAAGCAGCACGACGAAGGCCTGCCAAATGTGGTCATACTGGCCGCTGCGCTTCAGCTCCTCGATGAGGATCGCGTCGGCCTCGCGCAGGATGTTGAGGCGTTCCTTTGTCACCTCGCCCAACACGCGGACGGCGAGGCCGGGGCCGGGGAACGGATGGCGCCCCAGCGTGTCCTTGGGAATGCCAAGAATGCGGCCGACCTCGCGGACCTCGTCCTTGAAGAGTTCGCGCAGCGGCTCCACCACACGGCCCTGCTCGATCATGTCCAGGACTTCCTTCACTCGGTTGTGGTGGGTCTTGATCGTGGCGCTGGGGCCCTTGGTGGAGACGCTCTCGATCACGTCGGGATACAGCGTCCCCTGCGCCAGCATGTCGTTCTTCTTGATGTGCGGCATGAAGGTCTCGATGAAGACGCGGCCGATGATGCGGCGCTTCTCCTCGGGATCGACGACTCCGGCCAGCGGCGTCAGGAACTTCTTCTCCGCCTTGAGGAGCTTGGGCGTGACTCCCAGGTCGGCGAACATCTCCTGCACCGCCGCCACCTCGTTCTTGCGCAGCAGTCCGTTGTCCACAAACACGGGAACGCTCTGGTCGCCGATGGCGCGGTTGAGCAGCACGGCGAGCACGGTGGAGTCCACTCCCCCGCTGACGGCGCAGACCACGCGGCGGTCGCCAATCTCCTCGCGCAGTGTGTCCACCGTGTGCTTTACGAAGTCCTTCATCTTCCAGTCGCGGCGCGCGTTGCAAATGCCGAAGACGAAATTGCCCAGCCAGTGGTCGCCCTGTTCCGTGTGAAAAACTTCCGGGTGGAACTGGATGCCATAGATCGGCAGCCGCTTGTGGGCCATGACGGCGAAGGGGCAATTCTCCGAATCGGCGATGCGGCGGAACTCCGGCGGGATCGTCTCCACCTTGTCTCCGTGGGACATCCACACGCGGCCGCGCGGAACGATGCCTTCCACCAGGGGGCTCTTGGCGCGAATCGCGATATCCGCCAGGCCATACTCCCGCTTGGTGCTTTTGGCGACCTTGCCGCCGAACTCCAGCGCGAGGAGCTGCATGCCGTAGCACACGCCGAGGATCGGCACGTCGAGCGAGAACACCCAATCGGGGAGCTTCGGCGCGCCCTTCTCGTAAACCGACGACGGTCCGCCGCTGAGGATCACGCCGCTGGGCCGCAGTGTGCCGATCTTGGCGCGGCTGACCGTGGGCGGGAAGATCTCCGCAAAGACGCCGAGCGAGCGGATCTTTCGCGCGATGAGCTGCGTGTATTGCGAACCGTAGTCCAGAATGACGATCATGGTTTTGTCTCTCTCCGCCCGGATGGCCGTTCCGGCGTCGGGAGAGACGTATGAGCTACAGCGGGGCGCCGTGCGCCACGAAAATCTGGCCGCCACAAGGTAGCGTGGGCGTCCCGCCCGCGCCGGAGCGCGGCGTGCCCCGGCGCGCGCGAGACGCCCACCCTACCGTGCTGTACTACGGCTTCAGCGACTTAAGCGCGCGAATCTCCACGGTGCACGACTCCGCGTTCGGCGTCTTGGATTCCGCGCGGAACGTCATCGACTGGCGCGCATCCAGATAGTAGGCGCGCCACGCGGTTTCGTCGCCGGTGGAAAGGCCCTGGAAGTCCTTGAACACCACGCGCGCCTCGATGGGGACGATCCTCTTCTTGCGGTTGCGGATGTTGGCCGAGACGAGCAGGCGGCCATCCTCCAGGCGGACGATCTGCTGGATCTCCGAGCCGATCTTTCCACTCAGGCTGCTGTCCACGACGTTGACGGCGCCGCGGCTCTTCGCAAAGGCGTCGGGGTCGTTCTTGGGAACCCAGGGGCCGGCGGTGCCACATCCCGAAAGCGGAATGGCCAAGGCGACGGCGGCGGCGAAGAGCAGCGAAAACAAAGGGCGACTGGTCATGGGAGGAAGGCTCCTAAAGGGGGATGAAATCACTTACTGCGGAGGGGCGATCAGCACGGCGCCCTGACCGGGAAAAACGAGCACAACAGAAAGACCATCGCCGGGGCGCGGAAGATTGACCAGCCCCGCCGCGGTGCTGCCATCGGGCAGGATCACGGCCACGTTCTGGGGTCCGTAGCACGCCGTGGCCGTATAGACAGACAGCGAATCGGGGATCGATTGCCATTGGCGCACGTCGGCCTTGGTGGCGGTGAGCTGGGAAAAGAGCAGGAAGAGCAGCCCCGCGAGGATGATGGCCCCGCCCGCCGCGGCGGTATCGCTGTTTCCCGAGCCCGCCAGCACCGCCGCGCCCGTATAGACGGCTACGGCGCCAACCCCGGCGGTGGCGTCCTTGAAGATCACCTTCTTCTTCTGTACGCTGTCAAAGGGACGCCCGCCGCGCGTGGTCGCCTGAAAGAAAACCGAATCCATCATCGGCATCCACACCGATTGCTGACCACACAGGCTTGCGTAGGGCGGAGGCGCCTCGCCCGAGCCGCGGTTGTAGCCGAGCCCCTCTCCGTACTTCCCGCGCCGCGCCTTGATGGGAGCGCCGCCAACCCCCGCGATCACGAGGATGTTGTTCTCCACAGCCGGAAGCGCGGGAATCCACAGCGAGCCCGGCTGCAGCGCGATCCCCGTGGCGGCGGCATACTTTGCAGGGAATGCGGCGTTGTTGGCCGCTGCGCGGGCAAACGCCTCCTGCGCGGCCAGGGGATTGCCCAGGCGCGTCTCGCATACGGCGATCAGGTAGTCGAAGATCGCCCAGTCGGCCTGGTCCTGCTGCTCCTCCGCAAAGGCGTCCTGAAGGGCGCCGCTGCGAAAGCTGGCGCGCGCGTTCTGCCAGTCGCCGTCCTGCATATACAGGATCCCGCGATACAGGAAGGCCATGCACCGCTCGTGGGACTCGCCCTTGAACAGCTTGATGTCCTCGTTGAAAAAGAGCGTCCGCGCGCGGCCCGCCCCGGGAGTGCTGCCAAAGACGGCCTCGATGTTGAGGATCGATTCGTCCAGCGCCCGCTTGGCCAGATCGCGCTCCCCCATGCGCATCGCGGCCACGGCGAGTTCGTTCAGGTGAAGCACCCAGTTGCGCTCGCCGTCGCGCTCCATCAGCATGACGTAGCTCGCGAGTTGCGGCGGCACCGCGACCCCCACCATCGCGGGGGGAAGCCCCGGGCGACCGCGAGCCGCGCAACCCGGCAACCCCACGGCGACCAGCGCCAGCAGGACAAAGCAGAGCCGACCCAGGATAGAATAGAGAGCGATCATGGAGGACCCGAGAATCCCGGGCGGATCCTAGCGGTAGATCACGTCGTCGCGGCCTTCGCGCTTCGTCTCGAAGCTGTCCTCCCAGACCTCGATCCCCGTCTCCGCATCCACCAGCTTGAACGTGTACAGGATGTAGTCCGACTGCCCCTTGGTGCTGACCGCGGCAAGGCCGTCGGCGCGGCCCTTCAGGAAATAGTCTCCGCCAGCCTGGGCTTGGGAGCGCAGATTGGGATCATAGTCCGCCTGGCCCGAACGCTTCAACTCGCGCTCCCTGGCGATGGCGTCCCACATGTCGCGCGCCACGAACATGATGCGCCCGTCGGCGTTCCGCGCCAGCTCCACCTTCAGGCGCGAGCTGAACACCTCGCCGCTAAAGGCGTGGCGCGTGTTGTTGGCAAACTCATAGAGCACGATCGTCGGCGGGGTGGTCCACTGGCTGGAGGCGCGGCTGGAAAGCAGCGAGCGCGTCAACTGATCCGAAAGCTGGATGGCGTCCTGGCTCTCCGGCCCCAGATTGCGCACGGTGCCCGGGCGGCCCGGATCCACATCGCGGATCTCGAACTTCTTGCCGCACCCGATAGAGGCAGTCAGAATGGCGGCGGAAATGCCGGCGAAACAAAGCCTTGAGAGCGAAACCATGCGGCGGCGTCCTTGCGGGGGGAAGTGACCGAAGCTGCTAGCCCGGGAGCGCCCTCGGCGCAATCCCGTTCGGGGAAGAGACCGGGGATTCGCCGCGAAAGTTTGACCGTAGCACGGGCTTACAGCCCGTGCCCGACCAGCCCAACGGGTTTTGGGGGGCGCCCGTGGCGCCTTTAATCCACATCGTCACCGGGGGCGGCGAGGCGCCTGGTCCACTCCCGGTCGAAGTTCTTGTAGAAGTTGATGAACCGCGTCCACGTGCGGATGGGGATCGCTGGAAAGCCGATCACCCGGGCGCCGGGGGCGATATCGCCCTGCACGGCGGAGTGCCCGGCCACCTGGGCCCGGTCGCCGATCGTCACGTGGTCCTTGATACCGGTCTGACCCCCGATCATCACGCCGCGTCCAACCTTGGCCGAGCCGGCGACGCCCACCTGGGCGACGATCACGCAGTCGCTCCCGATGATGACGTTGTGGCCAATATGCACGAGGTTGTCGATCTTGGTGCGCGCGCCGATGTGGGTATCGGTCAGAAAGGCGCGGTCGATCGTCGTGTTGGCGCCGATCTCCGCGTCGTCGTCCACGCGGACGCCGCCGACCTGGGGGACCTTCTTCACCCCCTGGCGCGTGGGCTCGTAGCGAAACCCGTCGGCTCCCAACACCGCTCCCGGATGAATACGGACGCGCTGGCCGAGGACCGTTTTCTCCAGCAGCGTAACGCGCGGCGCCAGCCAGCACGCTTCACCCACGATGACCCCGGGTCCAACGAAGCACTGGGCCTCGATCCGGGCCCCGTCGCCGATCGCGGCGCCAGCCTCCACCACGACCCCGGGCCCGATATGGACATTGGCGCCGATCCGCGCGGTGGGGTCCACCACGGCGCTGGGATGCACAAACGCCGAGCGGACGGGCGTGGGAAAAAGCGCCTCCAGCAGGCGGATCACCGCGGGCATCACCTCCGGTACGCGGAGCACCAGCGGATGCGACAGCTCCAGCCCGGCGGGCGCCAGCAGGCACGCGGCGCGCGACGAGACGGCGAGCTCGACAAACTTGGCCTTCAGAACGAAGGAGAGGTCGTTCTCTCCCGCGGATTCCAGCGGCGCGATGCCCGCCAGCGTTCTGCCGCCCTGGCCTTCGGGCGCGGGAATCTGGAGGAGATCGCAAAGCTCCTGAACGGTGAAGGGGGCACGATGGTTCAAGGCTGGAGGGGGTTCCTGGGGAGGGGTGACCTGCGGGGCCAAGATGGCGGCGCGCGCCCCGGGAGCGTCAACTGGGGAAGGCGACGCGCGTCGCTACTGATCCAGCTTCCAATGCGGATCGTTGTAGCGGTCGTCCACGTCGCTGTGGCGACCCGGGTGGCCCATGCCGATCACGCGGGCCGTGCGGCGGCGGCGCTTGCGTCCGGGCGGGCGAAAGTCCTCGAAGAAATCCAGAATTCCCGGCACCTTGATCAGAAGCCACCCCATCCCGACGCCGCCGATGCCATGGGCAAAGTAGGAGGGATTCACGGCGATCTCGATCAGGATGATGAATCCGACGATCACGCCGAGCACCCGGACGGGAATCTCGAAAAAGATCATGTGGAACCGCACGCTGGGGTTCATCACGATGATCGCTATCAGCATTGCATAGAGAGGCCCGGAGAATCCAAGCAGAGGAATCGACCCCAGCGCCGGATTCCGCACCTGGGCCCCGATCCCGAAGAACACCGCGTGAAGCAACCCAACCCCCAGCGCCGAAAGAATCACAAACGCCAGGAACCGCCGACCACCCAATTGCTCCTCGATGATTCGCCCAAGGAAGAAGAGCCCCAGCATCTGCAACAGGAACGCCAGCAGGCTCAATTGCACGAACGCAAACGTCAGCAACTGCCATATCTGGTATTGGAAAAACGCGCCCGCCGGCGTCAGGATGAAATACCCGAGCACGGTGGCGCCGACCTGACCGCCAACCGACATCAGCAACACGCTGACCACGAACGCCACCGTCAGCGTATAGAACAGCTTCCGCGACATCGGCGGCATGTATTCGCGGAAGAAACTGCCGGTCTCGCGTAGGGGTGCTTTCACGGTGCGCGCTCTCGCTCTGCTTCAGGTAAGTCAAGTGTGCCCCGCGCCATCCGGCACGTCAAGGGCGGGTGGCGCGGGGTCGCTCTACTGCACGCGCTTGAAGGACGAGTAATCGACGGTGTCGGGAATCATCGGCTGCAAGACCACATACCCGCGCGCCGGAAGCGTCAGCGTCAGCGTCCCCGCCATCGTCAGGTATTCCTCTCCGGTAAAGGCGTCGCGGAGTTTCGAGTAGCTCATGATCTTGGAATCGCGGAGGACCAGCAACTCCTTCACCTCCGTTGGCGATGGATTCACCGCCACCAGAACCGTGTCGGCGATGCGGTCCGTCCGGCGGAGGAACGCCATCATCTGGTCGGTGTCGAGCCGACGGAAATCGCCGATGCGCAGTCCGCGGCTATCGCGGTGGAGCTTGATCAGCGAGCGCATCCACTTAAGTTGTTCGTTGCTGTCGTTCACAAGATCCCAGCGCATCGGCCCGCGCTGCTCGGGATCGTCGCCGCCCTCCATACCGAGCTCGACGCCATAGTAGATGCAAGGCGATCCGGGAATCGTGAACTGAAGCACCTGGGCCATGCGCTGCTGCCACGGCTCGGGGAGCACCGTGCGCAGGCGCGGGGTGTCGTGATTGTCCAGGATGATCCAGGACTTGAGCGTTGGCCCGATCCCATAGTCATCGACCAATGTCTCGATCGTGCGCGAGGCGCGCGCGGCGGGGATGTTGCCGCGCACCATCTGGAGGATAATCTCCCGGCCCGTCATGTTCATCACGCCGTCCAGCGCGGGGCTCCACTCCTCGGGGTAGTTCCATATCTCGCCGATCACCAGCGAGTCGGCCCGCGCGCTGTGGGCCGCGCGCGTCAGTTCGTCCAGATAGGTGAACCCAATATCGTACGCCACGTCGAGCCGCCAGCCGGAAACTCCCTCGCGCAGGTAGCCCTGAATCACCGAGTCCTTGTCGTTCCAGAGGCGGTCGCGCACGGCCTTGTTCTCGAGGTTCAACTCCGGCAGGTTGTCCACATCAACCCACGCGCGGTAGCCCTTCTTGTACTGGTCGCCGATGTAGAACCAGTCGCGCCACTTGCTGTTGGGATCGGCGGCGGCGTCCTTGAAGTCGGGCGACGTGCGCCCCATGTGATTGACGACGCCGTCGAGCACGAGCCTCATGCCGCGCCCTTCCAGATCCTTCGCCAGCGCGGTCACATCCTCGCGCGTGCCGTATTCCTTCGAGACGCCGAAGTAGTTCTGGGCGTCGTACTTGTGGTTTGTATATGCCTCGTGAATCGGGTTCAGATAGAGCACCGATATTCCGAGTTCCTGAACGTAGTCGATGCGCGCGCGGAGGCTCTGCAAGTCGCCGCCCCAGAAGTCGATCTCGTGGCTCCACACGTTGGCGGACTCCACATAGGTGCCACGCTTGGGGACCTCTTCCCATTTTCTCAGCGTCTTGGGCGCGGGATACAGATCGCGCTTCGCGTCGAGATTCGCCGATGGGGCAAAACGGTCCACGATCACCTGATAGACAAGGGCCCCGTTGCGCCAGTCGGCGTCGCGCGTTGCGAACTCCTCGCGCCGCTCAAGGTCCACGGCGTTGCCATAGTCCACCTCCGCGGCAAACGACGGCATCGTGAATGCCGCGACGGCGGCGATGGCAAGGAAGGCGCGCATGGTGCGTGGTCCTGTGGGTGGAATCTACTATTGCCGGACTTGTACGGGTCCCACCGCGGATCGCCAAGCAAAAAGCGTGGCGCCCCACGGTATCATGGGCGTCCCGCCCATGAACTCCACGACCAGTTCCCATGAAACACCGAGGCATCAATTCAGGCTTAGATACACCGACCCCTTCGAGTCGTTCCCGCCGTCGCCCTTGAGCTGGGTCTGGATGGTATAGGTGCTGTTGGGCTGTCGATTCCCCAGGTCCAGGCGATAAGTGATTCCCCACTTATCGGAGCCGCTCCATCCCAGGTGCTCGTCGCGGGAAATCTCGCGGCCGTTCTCCAGCAGGCTCACCGCGCGCGTATCGACCGCGTGGCGGCCCGTCTCGTAGTCCAAGACGACCTCGACCCTGCCCGTGGATTCCAGGATCGACGTGGCGTCGAATTGCAGGGTCGATACGTTGATCGGATCAAGCTCTCCCGGCGCCCACCCGCCGATGCGGACGCCACTGGCAACCTTGCGGGCGTCGATGGTGAAGGTGTTCTCTCCGCTCGCCCCGACGCGCATCCAATCCGTCTCGCCCAGCCACACGCCGTCGCGCGTGGCAAAGGAGGCCGTGTACTCGCCGCCGATTAGGAGGATGCTCTGGCTTTCCTGCTCCATGCGCATTCGGATAAACGCATAGCGC
>JBBQYG010000003.1:0-66723 GCA_038208905.1 Candidatus Sumerlaeia bacterium
TCGGGGCAGACCGGTAGAGCCCCAGTCGCTCTTCGAGGCTCAGCTCGCGCTCAGGCTTGGAGGGCTCCCGGAATGGGTGGACAAGGAACGCAACCGGTGGGATGAAATCCGCGCAATGAAATTGCCGTCTCATCCACGATATCCCTGACATTCGAATGATGGAGGCTTGACCATGACCCCTCACTCACTCAGGCGGATTGCAGCCATGCTCCTCGCGGTTGGAGCGCTCCTATTTTTGCCCGCGACTCTGACCCCGGCAGACGAGCCCCTCTCGGGCGCGCTCGGCTTCGAGGACGTCACCTCGTGGCAGGGTCTGCTTCCAGATACCACCGAAGTCAGGTTCGGCGCGCAGTCGGGCCGGTGGGAGAACTTGCCCGCCACGCCCCGCGTATCCACGCGTGCCTTTCCCGCAGATATCTCCGATGCCGAAGCCATCTCGGTGTGGATTCACTCCAGCAAGGCCGCCGGCGGATGCATCGCGGTCATCCTCGTTTCGGAGAATCCAGCTAGCGAGGGAGCCGACTATTATTACGACAACGTGATCCTTGACTGGACGGGATGGAAGGAAGTCCAGGTGCCGGTAAGCACGATGCGAATTAAGCGCGATCCCCTCGGCTTCGACAAGATCACCCAGTTCCGCTTCGCCGCGACGGAGTATGGCTGCGGAGAGTTCGCGGACCCCGAGCTTATCTTGCGCTTCGATGATCTGAAGGTGATTCGCGGTGGCGCAGACGAAGGGGAAGATTCCACATCGGCTTGGTCCTTTGGTTTCGAGGACGTGAACTTCTGGAAGGGCTTCGTGCGCGACACGGAGATATTCCGCGAGGGAACCGCCAGCGCCCGATGGGAAGAAACGGTGACCAACAACCGGATCATCGGCCGCAATTTTCCCACAGACGTTTCTCGCTGCGAGTCGATGAAGATATGGGTCCACTCGGCCAAAGCCACCAATGCCCAGTTCGCCTTTGTCCTAATGTCCGAGAATGAGAAGTCCGACGGCGTGGACTACTACTCCGCTGTCTATTCTGTGAACTGGACTGGGTGGCAGGAGATTGTCATGCCGTTCGCAACGCTCAAGGCGGTGCGCGAGCCGCGGGGCCTTCACCGCATCAACGAGCTGCGCATCGCCTCCTCGGGATACGGAGTGGGCGAGGCCAACCCTGAGACACTGCTCCATTTCGACGATCTGCGCCTGATCCCCTCCACCGCAACGCCCGTCGCCGCCGAAGGCGTGCCCATAGGCGCCATGAAGTGGCGCGATACGGTGGTGGGTGCCATCGCGTCGGCTAAGGAGCGTAAGCAGCTCGTCTTCATTTACGCCTTCACGCCGGAGTCCGAGGAGTGCCGCCGACTGGAGGCAGAGGTCTTGGGCCAGGCCGCGGTGGCCTCCACGCTGGAGAACTTCTCGATGTACCGCTTCAATGCCCAAACAGACTCCAAGAACGCTTCGTTCTTCAAGGTCGTACGTACTCCCACTCTGCTCGTCTATACGCCCGCTGGCAGTGAAGTGCTCCGCCTCGTGCAGATGCCAACGGCCCAGGAACTGCCGGTTGTGCTTGAATCAATCAGGACTAACAACAAGGTCTATTGATGCCTTCCTCCTCCGCTCTCGAGCAAATTACCCGCCGCGTCGCCGCCGTTAGAAGGGCGGGTGGTCGCATTGCCCTGGTGGATGGGGATGTTCCTCCCGTCAAACCCGGCATGGTCCTCGTGGAAGTCCATCGCTCTCTCGTGAGCCCCGGCTCCGAGCTGGGCGGCTGGGAGGCATTCCGCGACGGCTTCCGCAAGGACGCATCCGAGGCCCCCTTCGGCTACTCCAACGCGGGCATCGTGCTCGCCGTTGGCGATGGCGTCGCGCTCCCGCCCGGCACGCGCGTTGCCGCCATCGGCGCGGGCTATGCCCTGCACGCCGACTATGCCGTGGTCCCCGCGAACCTTTGCTTTGCGCTTCCCGACAATGTGGATTTCGAGGAAGGCGCCTATGCGATGCTACTCGGCACGGCGATGCACGCCGTCCGCCGCGCGGAGGTTGCCATCGGAGACTTCACGGCGGTCATGGGGTTGGGGCTTTTGGGCGCGCTGACGGCGCGGCTGCTGACAATCGCTGGCTGCCGCGTGATTGGGTGGGACACGCGCCCGGAGCGCTGTGAAATTGCTCATCGCCTGGGTGTGGAAGCGACGGTTGCTCTCTCCACCGAGAATGCGGTCGAACGCACCAACGCCTTCACGCGCCGCGAGGGACTCGACGTCGCCGTGTGGGCGATGAGCGGCAACGCCGACGCCACATGGGAAGCGACGCTGGATTGCATGAAGCTCTCCGCCGATGGCCACCGCATGGGTCGCATCGTAGTGGCGGGTCATCCCGAGTTTACCTTCCGCACGCGCCCCATGACCAACATCGATGTCGTGCAGGCCGCGCGCACAGGCCCCGGCTATCATGATCCCGCGTGGGAGATGGGCGCCGCGTACCCCGCCGGAATCGTGCGCTGGACCACGCGGCGCAATATCGAGCTGTGCCTCGATCTGGTTTCGCGCGGCGTCCTGCCAGTAAGGAAGCTCACAACACATCGTGTCCCCTTCACGGACGTCGAAGAAGCGATTCCCAGAATCCTGTCCGGGGAAGCCGAAGTGCTCGGAGTCGTATTCCAAATGAGGGGGTACTCGCGCGGGTGCTGACCAACTATGACTGGATCGTGATCGTCTTCTATTTCGTCTTCATGTTTGGGATGGGTTTTGTCTTTACGGGATTCAACAAGAGCGCCAGCGACTACTTTCGCGGCGGCGGCAGCATGGTATGGTGGCTGGTGGGAGCCACGGCATTCATGACGCAGTTCAGCGCGTGGACCTTCACCGGCGCCGCGGGAAAGGCCTATCGTGACGGGTGGATTGTCGCGGTGATCTTTATCGGCAATGGCTTCGGCTATCTCGTCAACTATGCCTGGTCGGCGGCCCGATTTCGAAACCTCCGCCTGACCACGGCGATCGAGGCGGTGCGTGATCGATTCGGGGCGGGCAACGAGCAGGTATTCACCTGGCTTCAGGTTCCTATCAGCTTCATCTATGCGGGAATTTGGCTCAACGGCCTGGCGCTCTTCGCCTCCGCGGCGTTCGATATCGATATGTCCTACACGATCTGGATCGTTGGCGTTGTGGTGGTGGTCATGTCGGTAACCGGCGGCTCGTGGGCGGTTGTGGCCAGCGATTTCATTCAGATGCTGCTGCTGATGTCGGTCGCGGTGGTTACGATGGTGATGGCTCTCAACCATCCGGCGGTCGGCGGGATAAGCGGCTTTGTGCATCGTATCCCCTCCAGCCACTGGAACTGGAGCGAGAACGCGCGGTGGGATATTGTGTGGCTGTGGGTGATCGCCACGTTCATCGGCCAGATCGTGAAGAACAACAGCCTGCTGGAATCCTATCGCTACATGTGCGCCAAGGATGGACGTCACGCGCGTCGGGGGGCGCTACTCGCCGCCGTGCTGATGTTCATCGGCCCGATCGTTTGGTTCGTGCCTCCGATGGCGACGGCCATCATCGAGCCTGATCTTGCCTCCGTGTTTCCCAAGTTGAAGAATGCCAGCGAGGCCGCCTATATCTACATCGGCGCCTACGCCATGCCGACGGGGATGCTCGGCCTTCTGGTTTGCGGAATTTTTGCCGCCACGATGTCCTCCATGGATAGCGGACTGAACCGCAACGCTGGCATTTTCGTCAAGAACTTCTATAAACCATTCTTCGCGAAGGAAGCTTCCGACCTGCACTTGCTCACTGTGGGGAAGGTGTCCTCGCTCGTCTTTGGAGGCGTCATCATCCTCGTGGCATTCTTCATCAAGAGGATGGAGGGATACGACCTCTTCAACTTGATGACCCACTTCGGCGCGCTCGTCACAATCCCCTACACGGTGCCGCTCATTCTCGGCATGATCGTCAAGCGAGTGCCCGCATGGTCGGCGTGGTCCACGGTGCTCGTGGGATTCATTTTCTCGCTCAATCTGGCGGGCCTCTCGCTGGGTGGCCGCGCCGTCGTAGAGAAGTTCGATGTCTCGATCATCGGCTTCGATGGCCTCACCGATCGCGAGGCGCTCGACCTCACCTTCAGCATCAGTACCTTCGGCAACATCATCGTGTGCAGCCTGTGGTTCCTTGCCACCGCGGCCTTCCATCGCTACGCCTCGCCGGCTTACAACGCCCGGGTTGACGATTTCTTTGCGCGCATGACTTCGCCGGTGGACTATGAGAAGGAGGAAGGCCGGAGCACCGACGGACGCCAGGGCATGGTGCTGGCCAGCATGTGCTATATCTACGGTGGATTCGTGGCGCTGTTGGGCTTGGTGTTTCCCAACACCATCGGCGGGCGCCTTTGCTTCTTCTTCTGCGGAGGCATCATGCTGACGGTGGGATACCTGCTCCACCGATCTGCCAAGTCCTACAACAAGAAGCAGAATGTGGACGACGAGGAGAAGAAGAATGCCGAAGCTGTATAAGGTCGCCCAAATGGACGACATTGCGTCAGTGCCTTGCCCCTGCGGCATGTCGCGCCGCGCCTTTGTGGAGCCCGACAATCCTGTGGCGACGATCCATATGGTGGACATCTCCATCGATGCCCGCACACACTATCACAAGAGGCTGACGGAGATATACCTCGTTCTGGAGGGCGAGGGCCACATGGAGCTCGATGGAGATCTGATTCCCGTGAAGCCGATGACGGCGATCTTCATCAAGCCCGGATGCCGCCACCGGGCCGTCGGGAAAATGCGCATCGTGAACATCCCAGTACCCGCGTTCGATCCCACCGACGAGTGGTTCGACGAGGCGCCATCGCAGACACCGGGAGGATTGAGATGAAGAAGGCCCTAATTGCTATTTCAGTTCTGACGACTCTGATCGCGCCCGCCATGCTTCCCGCTCAGGAGAAGAATGGCTACGGCGGCTTTTCAGTTTCGGAGGAGCCCATCCTTCCCGCCAAGGAAGTCCATCCATCGCTGTGGTTCCGCGCCGATGGGATCGAGGCCCTCCGCGCGAAGCGAAACGCCGACACTCATGCCGCGGGGCTCTGGCGGAAACTCGCCGCCAGCCTCTACGTCTCGATGCCGATTCCCGCCCTTCCCGCACAGGATGCCAATAAGGAAGCTGTGCACAAGTACTACGGCGCCATGCCCCAGATCGCCGCGGTCTGCGCGTTGATGTCGATCCTCGCCGACGACGAAGCCGACCGGGGTCGATTCGCCCAGCGCGCGAAGCAGGCGCTGCTCCGCTCCTACGATGGACCTCTCTATGAGATCGATCCCAAGAATCAGAGCACCGCCGCCGACGAGATCTATCGCGGCACCTGGGCACAGCACTACTGCGCCGCCTATGACTTCCTGCACGGCAGCCTAACCCCCGAGGAGGACAAGGCCATCCGCGCTTCATTCGTAAAGGAGGCCACGTATATGCACGAGAACCTCATGGGATGGGCCGACCGCCCCCACAACCACCTGTCCAAGCCGGCATGGGGCCTCGGCACCTTCGCCATCACGCTTTCCGACCTGCCGGAGGCGAAGGACTGGCTGCACCGCGCGCTGACCGCCACCAACATGAACACGCGGGACTACTTCAGTGCCGATGGCCTATATCGCGAAGGATCGATGTACTACCTCTTCTCCCTCATCAATTTCGTCCCTTTCCTCTATCACTACCGCAACGCTGCCGGGGTGGACCAGTTTCCCGAGTGGCAGCCCGCCTTCGAGTGGCCGATCCTTACGCGAAACGGGCGTGGGTGGATGCCCAACATCGAGGATTCGTATATACGACCGTTTCCCTCAGAAATGGTCGCTGGCGCCTATCGCGGTGCCAAGACGCGACTCTCCGCCGATGGCGACCTTGCAGGCGTGCTCCAGTGGAATCACCGCAATACCGACTATGCCCCCTTTGACGAGTCGGAGCGCGTCGAGGGATTCAACTACACCGGAGCAAGCTGGGACTATAACCGCGAATTTCACGAATTCCTGTGCTACGATCCCACCATCAGCCCTGCGGCGCCCACGGGATCCTCCACGATGTTTATGGAGAGCGGCCAAACGGTGTTCCGCAATGACTGGTCGTTCAAGGATCCCGCTCACCGATATCTGCTGTTTCACGGTGTCGCCGAGGCCGAGAACCACCAGCACTATGAGCACCTGAGCTTCATCGTGCAGGCCCAGAACCAGATGATGGCTTCCGATTCCGGCTACGTGCGTAAGAGCTATGGCGAGGCCATTCGCAAGACATGGTATCTCACCTCGGAGGCCCACAACGTCGTGACCGTCGATGGCTCCGCGCCGATTGATCCCAAGAAGAACGTCACGCCGATCTCGCGCCAACGGCTTGATACTGAGTGGTTCGACTTCGAGGAGAAGGAGGCTCCCTACGAGAAGGGAGGCCGCCTGAGGCGCGCCATTGCATTCGCTGGTCAAGACCACTGGATCGTGCTGGACCGCGTCGAGCTTCCCGAGGAACGCGAGATCGCGGTGCTCCTCCACGGAGGACGCGGCTCCCACGCAGCGGATGGTCCACGCCACACCTGGACTTACGGCAAAGACACCTACGGTCCGGCGGCGGCGATGGACGCCTTCGTGCTCGTGCCGGGGGCTGCGAATGAAATTCGCAACGGCGAGATCACGTATATCAAGGGCGACTACAAGGAGTTCCCCTATTTGCGCGCGGCGCTTCGCGGCAACGCGGCTGGCGCGATGCAGATTGTCGTTCCGCGTGCCGTCGACGCACCCGTTCCCTTGTTTGAGGACCTCACCGATGGTGAGTTCTATGGCGGGCGGCTCATCTGGGCCGACGGCACCACCGAGGAACACGCCGCCCGAAATCAGTCGGGCGTCTATTCGGGCGGCAACTTGAGAAGCGATGCGACCTATTCGGGCGCCCGATTCAGCAAGGATGGGCTGGCGTGGTTCGCGATGCGGGAAGGCACCTTTCTCGAAATTGGCGGAGCGCCGATTGTTCGCTCAGAGAGCCCAATCACGCTTCTTGCCGGCCGCATTCTGGAAGGCAACCGGATGGAGATCGTGTTGTCTGAGGACGATGGCGCCACACTCACGATCGGAGCTCCGAATGCGATGCCCGTGAAGCGGGCGTTGCTCCGCGGCAACGAACTGCCGATGAAGCCCGACGACAGGGGGCTCCTCACGCTATCGGTCTCCGCCGGATCGCGCATCACGCTGGAATTCTAGAAAGAACGGCCCCATGTCCAACTACAAGTTCTCCGTATTCGTCAAGCCGTGGAAGGGAAAGCCGCTTCCCGAGATTGCGGCACATATCAAGTCGCTCGGATTCGACGGCATCGAACTGCCGGTTCG
The DNA here is from genome assembly GCA_038208905.1 of Candidatus Sumerlaeia bacterium. Taxonomy (GTDB): domain Bacteria; phylum Sumerlaeota; class Sumerlaeia; order SLMS01; family SLMS01; genus JBBQYG01. The sequence goes on from JBBQYG010000003.1 coordinate 7,329, forward strand.
CGCCGGGTTCGACGTGACTCCCGAGAACTGCGCGGCGGAGCTTTCCCGCGTGGCGGCTTTGCTCGCTGATCATGGTCTGCGTATATACAGCGTGGCGGCGGAACCAACGGATAGCCTCATTCGCACGCTGGGATCGCTTGCCAATAAGCCGCTCATCCGCGACATGGCGAAGATCGAAGCGACCGAGACCTATCTGGAGGGCGAGGCCCGCTACAGGGCCCGCTATCGCGCGCTGCTCCCGGTCCTCGCCGGAGAGGGCGTCGCGATCGGCGTTCAGCACCACGCCAGCCGCTTCGTCACCAACGCCTCCGGCCTCCGCCGTCTCGTGGAGGACTTCGATCCGAGTCTGATCGGAGCCGTGTGGGATCCCGCGCACTGCGCGTTGGCGGGAGAGATCCCCGATCTCGCCGCGGACCTGCTCTGGTCCCACCTCAAGATGATCAACCTCAAGAACGCGATCTGGCGGATGGTAACGGGGCCAGAGGCGGAGGAAGTTCGATGGAACCGCTACTGGACCTCCGGACGCATGGGCATCGCGTCGTGGTCCGATGTGGCAACCGTGCTCCGCCAGCGCGGCTATCGCGGCGTTCTGACGATCTGCGCGGAGTACGCCGACGAGCATTCGGTCGACCGGCTAATCGCCGAGGATATCGTCTTCGCGCGCCGCGTTTTTCAGTTCTGACCGCACATCGCCAGAAATCACAAAACCGCTGAAGGACACACCGGACTTCATCCAGTCGGGGCCCACGTCCTGCGGCGTCAGCGGCGTGAACTCGATGGGACCGCTTCCTGCCTGGTCCGCTCCCGCGTCCTTGGGATCCGCTCGCGGCTGACCGTCCATGTCCTCTATGACAGTGGGATAGGAGCCAGCGGCTCCGCCGATTGCGGGGCTACCAGTGTGGGGGCGCATCAACCCATCCGCCGCTCGGGCGAGTAGCGGGCTCGCCTGGGTGATTCCCGTCGTCGTGCTGATCCCAAGCGTGCCGCCGAACCAGAGGTTCCCCTCGTAGGCGGTACTGAGGGGAGGCGTGACGTACTTGTAGGCCCTCTGGCTCCCGGAGAGCTGCATCACATTGTTGGCAATGGTATTGTCGAGCGGCGCCAGCGTGGCATCGCCCCTGCTGCTTACGTTGCCGATGACTATTGCCTCCTGGCAGTCCACAAACGTGTTGAACGCAATCAAGGCTCGTTCCACCCGCTGGTAGCGGTTCAGTGGCGAACTCGGGACGCCATTCATCAGCGCCACCGTGGCGCGAAGGTTTGTGCCGCGCATCCCCTCGAAATAGTTGTTTGTGACCACGTGGTCCGGCCCCACGATGCGGACGCCGCTGGTATCCGGCTTCCCGGCGCCGAAGAAGAAGTTCTGGTCCACGATGCAGGCGGAGCCGTGGCGCAGCGTGAGCTGCCCCAGCGTCTCGCGGAAGGTATTGCCGCGGTAGACGTTGCCGACAGACTTATTTGAGATCGTCTCGATCTCGCCGTCGCAGCGCAGGAAGAGGTTCCGCTCCACCACGGCCTCCGATGGCCGATTGGAGACATCGCTCGTTCCGATTCGGATGGTCTCGTAGCCATTGTCCGTCCCGAGGGTTCGGTCGCCGAAGTAGTTGTTGTCGATGCGCGTCCGATTCGCCGGGCCGCTGGCGGCCGGCCACACGACGAGCTGGACGCCGATGTGATTCATGCCGGAGAACCAACAGTGATCGATGCGATTGTTAAGGCCATAGACGCTCACCCAATCGTAGTCGGTGCTTGCCGACGCCGGATTGTAGTCGATGATCGCCGACTGCGTCAGGCGACAATTGTTGGCAAGCCGGCTGGAGCCATCGCGGAACTCGACAATCGGGTAGCCGCCCGGCAGGGTGCCGTCCTCGAACTTCAGCCCGGTCACCACCATGTAGTCGCCGGCGATCTTGAGTGAGGATGCACACGTCAGGATCGTCTTGCCAGGCTGCTCCCCACGGAGCGTGATCGGGAGGGCGTCGCTTGTGCCACCCGTGCCATTGCGCGAGCGGTGGCCGGTGAAGACCAGCGTCGCATCCTGCCAGAATCCCGACCGCATGACGATCGTATCGCCGGGATCGGCGATCATCAGGGCGGCATCGAATTCCGCGACCGTAGAAACCACGCCCGGCGGGGGAGTCCCCGTCGGAGTGGGAAGCGGCGTCGGCGTCGCTATGGCACCGCCATTGAGCAGTTGGTTCAGCTCGGCGGCGCCAAGGCCCGTATCCGTGGACATGATCAGTGCGTCGATGCGGGCGTCGTTCTCTCGGACGCCGATGCGGACTTCCAGCGCGTTCCCGAGATCGCCCGCCGCAACGGCAAAGCTCGTCGAAATGCCTGTGATCCAGGCAAAGCCGCCGCCATTTCCGGTGGCCGCGCTGCTCGTTGGATTGGCGGCGCCGAATGCAGTGGCCACCCAGACCGAATCGCTCGATCCATTCCCAGCGGTGCCGTTGTTGGAAGCCAGTATATACAATTTGTAGGTGCCGGCGGTGGCGAAGCGCAGCCGATAAACGGCGATGCTTTCCTGCAAGGCTGAATCGGTCTGTGCGCGATGGGGCGAGGGTGGCGCCACTAGCACTGTCCCGCCACTGGTGCCCGCCACGGCGACAGGGGCCCAAACGCGGGCCGGGTTCTCCGGCGATCCGGTCTGGACGCTGTTCTGCACGTCGTTTGCGGCGTCGGGATTCAGGATCTCGTCGGCGGCCTCGGCCTCGAACACGATGTAGTCCTTCCCCGACTCCTGATCGATCACCAGTGCGCTTGCGGTACTGGCAAGTGCCAGGAATGCCAGTGCCAACATACCGCCCATGCGGCGGATGTTCCTATTCATGCGGTCCATCGATCAAGCTCCTCTCGGGTGTTCCTGAAAGTGCCGCCGGGCAGTCCAAACTGGGGCCGCACCGGCGGCGCGATGATGGTCATTTGGCTGTGCGTCTGGCAATCAGCCAATCAGTAGTACAACTGCCACTGCCTGGCGTCGCTGTAGGTTCCAAACTGATATGCGCCCGCGTCGGGCTTCAATACGCCGTTGTTGGGTCGGATATTGCCTTCGATGTCAACGGCGCCGATCGCCGTGGCGATGGCGGCGTTGGCGGTGCCCTGGGCAATGACGGGCGAGCCCGCCGACTGCTTGCCGTTGGAGTCCAGGAGCAAGTCCCCGATCGTCGCGGTATAGAAGCGATCCGCGCCCAGCACGGTGGAGTCGGTCGGTCCTCCGATCGCGTTTCCCTCGCGTGGATCCAGCCCGCCTCCGCCCACGATCTGGCTGGTGGATCCAAGGAAGTTCACGAAGACGCAGTTGGCCCAGCTTGTGACGGAGCTATTCGCCGAATTGATGGCGCGCTCTCCGCCTGTTCCCGCGGCAATGAACGTCGTATGGTAGGCACGGCCAGTGGAGCCCTCCGTGTAGAAGCCACGCGCAGCGGAGCCGGTCCCTTCCTGCGACTTGATAACGGAATTGAAGACATTGACCTCGTTCGACGCGGTCGCATCGGCGAAGCGAATATCGAGAGTGCGATCGCTGCGCGTGCCTGCCGAGTTGTCGAGCACGCACCGGTTGAACGTGATCTCCGCGCCGGTGATTGCGGCCAAATCCGGTGCGCGAAAGACTTCCTCGAAGCACGTGATGCTCGTATCCACAAACGTGAACTTGGAGTTCCCCCCGGGGAAACCGGTGAACTCGATACCGCGCCCATAGTTTACCTGGGTGATGTTCGTATTCGTCATCGTGCATCCGTCGAAGGTCCAATCGTGGTTGTTCCCGCCGGAGGCCACGTTGACGAGGCTGCGCCCAGCGGTGTTGATATTCACGTTTGTGAAGCTCGCCGTCAGGCCGTCGATAGGGACAGTTCCCTGCTGGCGGATCGTGGCCTTGTTGTTGGACTGCGTTGCCGTGGTGGAGACGACGCCACCCGTCATCGAGAATGTGATAGGCGCACCGGCAACCACGCCGAGGTTGAACTTGATCGCCTCGCCCGCATCGATGGAAACGGGGGGACTCACAAGGCCGGGGCCGGAGTGGATTACGCTTGAGTTGTTGATGAGGGTGATCGTCACCGGGAACGAGGCCGACTGATCGATGTTCATCGCCGCGCCGGTGTTGGACCCCACGGTGGGGATTAGTCCGGTCCCGTCGGCGGATTGATTGCGGTCAATCGTCACATTGTCGAAGGTAACGTTCACCGCGCCGGTCGGCGGCGCCTCCGTGGCCACCAGGGCCTCGCCGTTGGAGTTCGCGACAATCACTCCGGGAACCGTCCCGCGGATCGTATAGGTCTTTCCGCCAATCAGAACGACAGTCCCGCGGTAGGTGCCCGCCTCGACGATCTGGATTTCGCCATTGTCGCTCACGGCGGCGATGGCGCTCGCAAGGGTCGAGTGCCCCGCGCTCCCTGAGATGTTGACCTGCTCAACCGGGGCGCCGTAGGCGGCCCCAGCGGCGCAAAGCAATAGGGTCGTCGTCCAAGTCATTTTCGATCTCCGCATAGTTTTTTATCCCAAGGAGGAGTTGAACACCGGTGGCGAATCCGGATGGATCGTGCGGGGCCGGACTAACGCGCGTTAGATTAGCGTTCAATCACGATCACGCTCCCGTCAACCACAAATTGGACCGGTTTGATCGTTTGATCGGCGATGGCTCCACGACTCCGCCAGAAACGAGTGGGCGCTTCATGCATAGGCAGCGGTTGGGTTCGCAGTCTGGTCGCGGGAATGCCATCCTCGCGAGCACTAACGCGCGTTACCGTCTTGACAATCCGCCGGGACCGGCAAAGCGTCTTGCCGATCCATCGGAATTGAGCTCGCCTCCATGCGCCTTGCCGTTTCGCTCCAGTCGCCCGTTCCCCCAGTCCTGATGGCACTGGCCCTTGCGCTCGCCGCCACCGCAGGCCGGTCCGGTGCGGTACCGTCTCCCATATGGGAGGATTTTGCCGCCAATTCCGGCACGGCGACCCAGCCAATTCTCCCCGATTTCTCGTACTCGGGCTATCGCCAGGGGGAGGTGGGCATCCCCACCGTTGCCCACACCGTCTTCGATGTGACATCCTATGGCGCGATTCCCAACGACGGCCAGATGGACGGACCAGCAATTCAGGCGGCGATTGTCGCGGCGGAGGCAAATGGCTCGGGCATCGTCTTCTTTCCTCCCGGCCGGTTTCACCTCAACACCGCCTCCGACGTGGGCACCTCGATCATGATCCACGGCAGCAACATCGTCCTGCGCGGCAGCGGCCAGGGCCCCGGCGGCACCGAACTTTTCATGGAGAGGAATTTCGAGCCGGCCTCGCCGACGGATTTGGCATCCACACCCTTCATGTTCATCGCCGTTCCCACTGTGGTTGGTGACCCCACGCGCGCCACCATCACCGCCAACGCCGCGCGGGGAACGCGTATCCTGCAAGTCAGCACGATTTCGGGCCTGGTCGCCGGCGACTGGGTCAGCCTCTATCTCACCGACATCGACGCCGTGCCGGACTTCCTCGCGCCCTACTCCGCCGATCCCGCGTGGACGGACCTCTCCACTTCCGGAATCCTCGTGAGGGAGCGCCACCGCATCGAGTCCATCGGCGTGGGAACCGTTACCCTGCGCGAGCCGCTCCTGACCGACATCGACGCGACGCACGACTGGACGTTGCGCGGCTACCGCCGCATGGAGGAACTCGGCTTCGAGGACATCGCCTTCATCGGCAACTGGCAGGGCCCCTTCGTCCACCATCGCAGCGCGCTCGACGACGGCGGCTGGAGTGCCCTCGACATCACGCGCGCCGTCAACTCGTGGATACGCCGCTGCACCTTCGCCAACTGGAACTATGGCGTCTTCCTCGATACTTGCTCCGCGTTCTCGATTCTTCAGGTGACGCTCGATGGCACGCCCGGGCACCACTCGATCCACGCTAGGCGCGGCACAGGGGTGCTTGTCGGGCTCTCCCGTGATTTCTCGTCCCACTGGCACGGCCCCAGCATGGGCTACCAAAGCGCCTCCACCGTTTACTGGCGCTATGGCTACAACAGCGATTCGTCCTTCGATTCCCACGGATCCCAGCCCTACTCCACGCTGCTCGATGTTGTTTCCGGAGGCCTCAAATATGGCCGCTGCGGCGGATCGATCGCTGACATGCCGAATCACCTGCGGCACTTCGTCATGTGGAACTACAATGGCACGGGCTCGCCAGTTTCCAACTTCAACTTCTGGCAGACCAGCGGCTCGCGGCAGATCTTCGTGAAGCCCATCATCGTTGGCTTTCACGGAGCCTCCACCACGTTCAATGCCTCGGCGCTTCAGTTGCTTGAGTCCTATGGCACCCCAGTGGAACCCGAGTCGCTCTACGAGGCGCAACTCGCGCTCCGACTCGGCGCGTTGCCCCCTTGGATCCAGGACGCCAAGGGAGAGTGGGAGGCTATCAAGGCGGGCATCCCGATCCCCACACTCACGACTCCGGCCACCAACACGGTCATCATGCCTGGCGACTCGCTCGCAATGGCCGCCAGCATTCCCGCCGAGCAGCTCGCCGCCACGGCGCGCGTCGAGTTCCTCGAAGGTGACAACGTCCTCGGCAACGATACCTCCTCGCCCTTTGGCTTCACCTGGCCTTCAGCGCCCTATGGCACCTACGCGCTGCGCGCGCGCGCCCTATCCACGGGCGGTGACGAGGGATTCTCTGGCACCGTCATCGTGTATGCGGGGCTGCTGCCCCAACCCGAGGCGATCCCCACTGGCCTTACCGTCAGCGACGCGCAGGATCCTAATCTGGGTCCGAATGCCATCGATGACGATTTCGGCACGCGGTGGTCGGCCGAGGGCGATGGCCAGTGGATTTCCTTCGACCTCGGCGGTGTGATCCCGGTGAATCGCATCGACTTGGCATGGCACCAGGGAGACCTTCGTCGCGCCAGCTTTTCGCTGGAGCTTTCGGACAACGGCACCGACTGGAGTCGCATGCTGGACACGGAATCGAATGGTACCACGACCGGATTCGAGACGCACTACTTCGTCGGCGGTCCCGCGCGATACGTCCGTATCGTCGGCCACGGAAACACGGTGAACGATTGGAACAGCATCACGGAGGCCGCGATCTTCAGTCCCACCGACGGTGCCGCCCGGGTGCAGGAATGGTGGATGGTCCAGTGACTGCGGCACCACGCGGGACGCCATGAGAAAGACAAGAATCCTCCACATCGCGCAGGACCAACCCGATCCCCGAATCTGGAGCGCTGTCTTCGTCCAGGCGCTGAAGGAGTTCGGCGAAATCGAGCTCGTCGCAGGCGGGCAGTCGATCCCCGATGCCGAACGCGCGCGCATGATCCGCGACTGCGAGATCCTTCTAACGTGCTGGGGCGCGCAACGCTGCCCCGAGGAACTCGCGAGCGATCCCGGCCAGCTTAAGTATATCTGCAACATCACGGGCGAACTGGCGCGGTTCCTACCCGTCGAGTTCATTGACGCGGGAATTCGCGTCAGCAACTGGGGGGACTATCCCGCCATCGGCGTGGCAGAGGGCGCAATGTCGCTCCTGTTGGCGACACTCAAGGACACCCACTACCAGATCCAAAACGTCCGAAACGATGGCTGGAAGATGGACATGCACTATCGCGGCGGCTCCCTCTACGATGCCGAGGTCGCCATCTACGGCCTCGGCGTCATCGGCCAGCGCTTCCTCGAACTCATCCGCCCCTTCGGAGCGAAGCTCCGGCTGTACGACCCCTATCTTGGCCAAACGCCCGATGGCTGCGTCCGCTGCCACTCGCTCGAAGAAATGATGGAGGGCGCGCAGATCCTCGTGATTCACGCAGCCCTCACCGACGAGACCCGCGGATCCATCACGGCGGATCTTCTCGCGAAACTACCGCGCCACGGCGTCGTCATCAACACAGCCCGCGGCGGCATCATCGATCAGACCGCGCTGTTCCACGAGCTGGAGAGCGGTCGCCTTCGTGCCGGCCTGGACGTGCTGGAGCCCGACCATCTGGCGGAGGACCACCCCGCCCGCCGCTGGGAAAACCTGATCCTGACCGCCCACCGCGTTGACCACGGATGGCCAGACTTCAACGAGCCACCCACCCGACTGAATCGAATGCAGGAAATCTGCATCGACAATATCGGGCGCCACCTCTCGGGAGAGAAACCTCGCTTCCTCTACGACCGCGCGCGCTACCTTAGGAGCACTTGAGCGTGACCATCCGCCCGCTGATCGCCGCCATGTCACTTACACTGTCATCCGCCGCACTCCCCGCCGCAGAGCCCTTCCCTGATGGCGCCCGCGTGGTGCTCTTTGGCGACAGCATCACGCACAATGGCTTCTATGGAACCTACATCGCGCACTTCTACGAGACGCGCTTTCCAGACCGGAAGGTGGAGTTCATCAACGCCGGAACCAGCGGCGGCAATACCACCGACGGATTCGACCGCATCGAGTGGGACGTGCTTTCCCACAACCCCACCGACGTCGTCATCAACTTCGGCATGAACGATGTGGGAACCTCCCAATACACCGGCCCGGAGCCCGCGCGCACGCGCACCACCGACGGCATGGTTTCGCGCTTTGAGGAGCGGATGACCGAGATTCTCGATAGGCTGAAGGGCGCTGGCATCAAGAGGATCATCCTCACGATTCCCACACCTTATGACCAGACAGGCAATCACGAGCGCGAGAGCGCGGTCGGCAAGAACGACGCGATCATCCGATGCGGAGAGGCGCTGAAGCGCTTCGCCGCCGAGCGCCAGCTCCCACTCGTGGATTTCAATTCAACCCTCCTGGCCCTGAACGCAAAGTATCAACCCGCTGATCCCAGCTTCACCACCATCAGCCCCGACCGCGTGCATCCCGGCAAGCCTGGTCACCTCGTGATGACGTCGGAGTTCCTAAAAGCTCAGGGGCTTGCCACTTCCGTTTGGGAGGCGCGCATCGACCTCGCCAAGCAAGGCGACGCTACCGCCGAAACAACCCGCGCCAAGATTTCCGCCATTCAGCAGTCGGCGGATTCCGTCACTTGGACAATGGAGTTGGAGGCGATTCCCTTCACCGTGGATGCGGAGCCCGAAGCCTCGACCAAGCCATCCGCCCTTCCCGCGCTGGAGTGGATTCCCTTCGAGTCGCAATTCAACCGGGAGATCCTTCGCATCGATGGCCTTTCCGCCGGACGCTGGGAACTCCGCATGAACGACAGGGACGTGGGCACCTACTCGGCGGATGCGCTGGCGATGGGCATCGATTTGCGGCGCGCGGAGGGGACTCCCCAGAAGGAACTCTCCCTCAAGATGCTGAACCTCGCGCTCGACCGGCGCGAGGAGGAGCGTAAGCTCCGCGCGGAATCCTGGATTCGCACGCGCGTCCTCGAACCCGCCGGCGTGGACGTCACCGATTTCGCGGCCTGCGACGCGGCAATTGCGGAATGGAGAAAGGCCGATGACTTTCAGGATGGATGGAATCGCTACGCCGAGCAGTATGTCGAGTTTCGTTCCGCCGAGAGCATTGCCAAGGTCCAGGCGCGCATCGACGCCTTGAAGGCCCAAATCCGGGCGGAGGCCCAGCTGGCGCCGGTTGCCTGTGTCCTGCGCCGTGTCACCTGATCGTCCTTTCGAATGCAGGAGGCCATTGACCCGCCGCCGGGAATGGCGCCCGATGACGCATCCGAATGTCCGGGGATAGTGCCATCGTGCCGAGTCTTTGCCGCCGTGCCTCGCTGCCTGCTGGTTTCCGACTATTTTGCGGGACGCTTATCGCCGCGCCACTCCTTCTTTCCTGTGGGCGAGAGGAGAAACGGAACGGTGGAGGAGATTCCGACACCGTCCTGCGGATGAAAGTCGATCGCGTGGGCATGTCGGGAAAGCTCCTCGGCCAGATCAGCCAGGAATACTTCGAGGAATCAGGTGTGCGCGTCGAGTTCGAGGCCACCGAGATGGATACCTCCGTACGCCTAACAAAAACTCAGCAGTACCTTAACAGCCGATCGACGGGGATCGATGTCTTCGAGATCGACGTAATATGGCCGGGACTAATTGGGGACCAACTTCTCGACCTCACCCCCTCCATGAAGGGCAGCTTCGCCGATTTCCTTCCCTCGCTGATCCAGAACAACACCTACACCGGCCGCCTGGTGGCGATTCCCTACTACGTGGACTTCGGGCTTCTGTACTACCGGACGGATCTTCTGGCGAAGTATGGCTATGAGGCGCCCCCGGCCACGTGGGCCGAGCTGGAGGAGATGGCGGCACGCATCCAGGCGGGGGAGCGCGAAGCGGGCGTCGCCGATTTCCACGGCTTCGTGTTCCACGGCGCCGCGAGAGAGGGGCTTACCTGCGCCTTTCTCGAATGGTCCGCCAGCGACGGGGGAGGCACCATGGTCGAGCCCGACGGCACCATCAGCATCAACAATCCCAAGGCTGCCGCCGCCATCGACCGCGCGGCCCGGTGGATGGGCACGATCACTTCCAGCGATGCCCTGTCGATGGACGAGGAGGGCGCCCGCATTGCCTTTCAGGGTGGTCACGCGGCCTTTATGCGCAACTGGACCTATGCCTACGCCTACATGAATCAGGGCGATTCCGGCGTGCGCGGCAAATTTGCCGTCACTCAGATCCCCGCTGGCGAGACTGGTCACCGCGCGACGCTCGGCGGATGGCAGCTCGCGGTGTCACGCTACTCCACCCACACGGCGGAGGCCACCCGCTTCGCGCTCTGGATGACCGACCGAAAGAACCAGCTCCGCCGCGCCGTGGAGGGCGGCTACGCTCCCACGCGGCCGTCCCTCTATGCCTCGCCGGAACTGCGGGAGGCGATGCCCCACTTCGCCAATGTGCTGCCGATGCTCGAGCAATCCTGCGTCCGCCCCTCCACCGTCACCGGGCCCAGCTATCCCCAGATTTCGTCGGCCACCTATAGCACCGTGCATCGCGCCCTTAAGGGCGAGATGACCGGGGCCGAAGCCGTCGCCCACCTCGACAAAACCTATCGCGAAATCCTCGGCCAGTAGCCGCGTTCAGCCGCCAGATTCCTCGCCGGCCAGCGCGCGGGTCGCGATCCGGTCGGAACTGCCGCGGCCTCGATCGTCGATTCCCGCTTCCACCACGCCCAGCGATTCCGTGCTCACATGGAGCCGGGCCGCCAGCGCCGCCAGCGCGGGAATCTGGCCTGGTCGCGGCGCAGGCGATGACGCCGCTCCACGCAGGAATGCCGGCAGCGCGCGTCCATGCACCAGCGCAAACACGATGTTCTGCGCCTCCCACAAGTCGGGTTTCGCCTTCAGCAACTCCAGCACTTCAAGCAGCGAGATCGCCACGGTGCACAGCGACTCCGTTGGCGCAACGGCCAGCTCCCGAAACACCCGCCCCAGCGCCAGCCCCAGCGGCCGCGCCACCATTTCCTCGTTCATCCTGGCGTCGTACCGCGCCGCCTCGCGGGCGGTCTCCATCATCGGGGAAGCATCCGCCGTGCGCAGGAAGTCGTCGAGCTGCGAGACAAGGCGCCCCTGAAGCACGAACTCCGCCGCCGCCAGAAAGCTCTTGGGAAGCGGCGCGCCCATCTCCAGCAGATAGTCCATGAACTTGCGATTCTCTTCGTAGATGCGATTGATCGTGTCGTCGAAGCGGCGGAACGAGTCGTCGGTGATGCGGCGCAGCAGGTCGCGGCGCCCCTCCGCAAAGAGGTGGTTGATCGAATAGTACGATCGCCCAAAGTGCTCGTCCAGCGCGCGTACGAGATCCGTCAGGGAGCGCTTGTGGTATGCGGTGAACAGGTCGTCGCGAAGCTTCTCGTAGGCCGAGAAACCCAGCGGCGCCGCGATCGAGCATCGGAAGTCGTGGCCGCCAAAGTGCAGCACAGCCGCGGTGGCCTCCAGCGATTCGCCGTCCACCAGGGAGCGTGCCGTCACGCGGGAGAGCTTAAGTCGCGAATTTCCAAAGGACGTCGTCACCGCGTCGCGCTCGCGAATTTCGTATCGATAGACCAGGCGCGGCTCCTCCCCCACGCGGTCGAATGATGTGATTGCGTGATGGGCCACCACGCGCTGCATATCCACGATGGCCGGGCGCACCCACAGGCGATGCGCCACGGCGGCGTTGCGGATCTCCGGCAAGTTGCTCGGGCAGTTCTTCAGTAGCTCCAGGTACTCGTTCTCGATCTGCGGATGCTGCGGTTGCAGAAGCTGCATCAGGCGCCCCGCGTATTTCAGGTTCTGGACGCCCTCCAGCCCTGTCACTTCGTCGAAGAACCACGCGCAACTCGTCCACACGAGCTGCGCCATCCTCATCGTCTCCATCAGGCGCAGGATATCGACTCCCTCTTCGGGTGACGCGCCTCGGAGCGCCTCCTCCGCCAGAAAGCGGCGAAACGCCTCGGGATTCGGGTCCAGAAGGACGTGTATATACCGAAGCAGCGCACCCTCCGGATCGCGAAGGCACTGCGGCGCCAGCGCGCCATAGGTTTCATCCGCCCGCGCGGAGAGCGCCCGGAACGCTTCCCGCAACGGCTTGCGCCAACGCTGGTGCCACCCCGGCTTCGTGCCCGAGTTGCAGCCACAGTCCGCGCGCCAGCGCTCCACCCCATGCACGCAGGACCACGAGGAATTGTTCCACACCTGCGCCTCGGCGTGGGGCGCGTGGTTCTCAAGATACTCGCCGTAGTTGGTCAGTCTCGCCCACCCTTCGCGCTCGATCAGGTGAAGGGCGTATGCCAGCGCCATCTCTCCGTGGCGGTGGTGGTGGCCATAGCTCTCGCCGTCCGTCGCGATGTTCAGGAGCTGCGACCACGGGCGCTCGTCGTCGAAACCCTGCATCAGCCGCGCCGCAAACGCATTGCCGTCGTTCAGCAACCCCTCAAAGGCGATGGCCTGGCTGATGGGCCCGTCATAGAAAAATAGGACAATACTGCGGCCCGATGGCAGCGGGCACACATACGGCCGCGTGGGATCGATGCGTGAACCTTCCGCCGATATCCATTCCCGCAAGGGAGCGGCCATCTCGCGAACGCGCCGCGCCTGCCGGGGGGCCAGCACTGTATAGACAACGCCGTTCGCCGCCAGGCACTCCAGCGTGGCGATGTCCACCGCGCACTCCGGCAGCCACATCCCCTCGGCATCGCGGCGAAAGCGGTGGCGGAAGTCCTCCAGCCCCCACACAACCTGCACCTGCTTTTCCCGCTCCGTGGCCAGCGGCAGGATCGTGTGGTTGTAGGCTTGGGCGATCGCGTTGCCGTGGCCGGAACGCTCGCCGACGGACGCCGCGTCGGCGTCGAGGATCTCCCCATAGATGTCCGGCCGGCATTCCTCCATCCAACCCAGCAGCGTGGGGCCGAAGTTGAAGCTGATCCGACGGAAGTTATTGCGGATGTCCAAAATCCGCCCCTCCCACGTGCTGATCCGCGCCGCAGCGTTTCGGCCATAGCATTCCGCCGCAATGCGTGTGTTCCAGTCGCGGTGGGGCCGCGCGGACTCCTGAGCCTCCACGGCATGGAGCCACGGATTCTCCCTCGGGGGTTGATAGAAATGACCGTGAATGCACAGGAAGCGGCGCGAGAGCATGAATTGTTTGTCGGTGGATAGGGGGATCGATGCCTCAAGAAACCACCTCGGTCTCGTTCCAGACAAGCGGAGTCCCCCCATCCTGCAAGGAACAACGCGCAACGGCTTTAGTAGCGGTCGATATTTCGATGGTCTATCGAATTTATGTTTGACATACCAAACAGATCGAGCATACACCCACCCCGCCTCCGATGGAGGCTACTGTCAACAGGGGCTGCTCCATGAAAATCACCCGATCCGGGTTCACGTTGATCGAACTGCTCATCGTCGTCGCCATCATCGCCATCCTCGCCGCCATCGCCGTCCCCAATTTTCTTGAGGCACAGACGCGCGCCAAGGTTTCGCGAGTCCTTGCCGATCACCGTTCCATGGCCACTGGCCTCGCGGCCTATCGGGTCGATCACAACAACTATCCCGAGGGGACCGATCAACCCGCCCGCTATCCAGAGGGCTTGTCGGACTTTTTCGGCCCATTGGCGCCGGGCTACTACACGTTTGCCACGCGCACGCCCGATGGGCGCACCGCCGGAAACGGCAGCTTTGCCACCCTCACAACGCCGATTTCCTATGCCTCAGTTCCCTTCGAGGACCCCTTCGCGGCCCAGCAAGGCGCCCGCGTCCACTATCAATACCGCAATGCCAAGGACACCAAGAACGGCTACATCATCACCAGTGTAGGTCCCGACGCCGACCTGCTGGCGGCCAATGGCAAGGGGACCACGAATACCAACCCGCTCTCCACGTTCTCCGACACAGGCAACCCATCGCGCATCGGCGACATCAACGAGCGGGGCGTGATCCACTACATCGAGAACACCAACGCGACGATCGTGAACGCGGTAGATACAGGATACGGTTCGCTGCGAGCGGCGCTGGGAGACCTGACCTACGATCCCACCAACGGCACCGTCAGCGACGGCGACCTCTATCGGCTCGACTACTGACTTCGTGTTGCGGCAAGGGGGGACTACATATCCGCACTAGGTCGCGCGCCCCTTCGGCGCGCGCGACGCGTTTTCACGGCGCCGCTTGGCCGACGCACCGTGGGGCGACGGCACCCCATCGCCCGAGGGCTCGACCGCCAGATGGTGGCGGGCCGATTCGCCAGCGGGGGCAATCGCCTGGCGGCGACGATGGGCCTCGCGCTGGGCCGCTACGGCGAGCGCATAGATGGATCGCAGTTCGTCGTCGGTCAGTTGCGACAATCTGCCCATGTAAGCGGACATGCTCCCCTGACGAACAAGCCCCATAAACAGGCGTTCCTCGGGGGTCAGCGGAGACTCAACGGGATGATTCGTCATGGCACGGCACCTCGCTCAGTGGGCTGGAAGGTCCGCGGCACCGGGTCTCTAACCGGCTCGATCAAATTAGGGAGCGATTCCCGTGACACTGTCACGGGAAAAATTAGCACGACGAACTCCCAGTTTCTACATCTGGAGCAGACTCTCTGAAACGATCCGCTCGATTTCCTTCTCCGCGCTCTTATAGTCGCCGCGCTCCAGATAGAGCTGTACGATCAGCCGCCGCACGGCGCTCTTCACGTTCTGCTGGGGAACCTTCACGACGAGTTTCTCCAGCCATGTGATGGCCTTCCCCACGTCTCCCTGTGCCCGCTCCAGCTCGATGATCTGGACCGCGCAGAGGTAGATCGACTTCTCCGGCTCCGACTCGGCGCTCAGGCTGCGCAGGTGCGGGTCCGTCCAGTGGGAGCTTGAAACCGTCAGCACTTCCCCCTGATTCACCGCCGCCTCCAGTTCAACCTTTTGGGGCGCCAACTGCTCCTCCGCCTGCTGGGCCACGATCATCGTGCCCCCTGCTGCCATCGCCCCTGCCACCGTTAAAGCCAGACCCCAGTGCTTGAGCCTCATGGACGTGCCCTCCTGAACGGAATTTGATTCTTCCCACTGTACTCAAGTTCCTTGCCAACTTACCCAGCGGCAAGGGCAACGCCTCTGGTACCGACAAACCCACAGCGATTCCCAATTCCCCCCTTCAACCATTCCCCTTTCCCAGCGCCCCCCTCCCGCATACTGTATTCACGCGAGGCCTGAATCCACACCCCATGACCACCAAGAGCCGCAAGACCCCCATCACGGCGCCCCATCGGCTGCACCAGATGCTTCATCACCTGGGGTGGTCGCTCGGGGCATTGGAGAATGCCCAGCCCCTCGCCTGGGGGCATGGCACCACGGCTGCCCGAGGGTCTTGGCAGGCGGCGCTGCTCCCCGATGGGCAGGTGCTGCTCCTGATCCGGACCGAGAACCCCCTTCCCCAGCTCGGCGAATCGTTCAAGCGCTATGAGGATCTGGCACCCATGCACGCCGAGCTCCGTTCGGCTCTTCAACGCGAGCGCATCGCCGGGCGCCATGTCCTTCTCTTCGATCCCGTCATGGGCGCGCAGCTGATCGACTTCGCCCAGGAGGACGTGCTTCTGGACGCCCGGGGAGAGGACGAGGTGACTGATCGACTCCTCCCGATACTGAATCTCAACGCCCTAGCCAAGGGCTCCCTTGTATCGTTCCCCCGCAAGACGCCGCACCACCGCGCGCGGGAGCTCGCGGATTGGACCAAGATTTGGTCCGCGCGCATCGGCGCCGCATCGGCCAGCTCGCCCGAGATCGCGCGACAGTTCCTCTTCTGGATGCACCTGACGAGGCTGGTGGAGCATCTGGGGCTGCTTTCCGCGAAGGGGAGTGGCTTCGCGGAGTATCCGCTCACGCCTAAGGTCGTGAACCCGGTCCGCTTCCTCACGCGGATCTTCACACCGCTCCATCGCGACTGGAACCTCCTGCAGGGCGCGCCCCTCGAGGTCCATCGCCAGATCGCCCACCGCGCCCACGAGGCGGAGCAGCTGGCGCCATGCCTCGAATCCTACAGCCGTATCTCGCGGAGCAAGTTCTCCGCAGCCATTTTCGCGGAGGCATTTGCCGACGAAGAGCTACGACTCGCGAGCTGGCGGGGATCGATCATGGAGTCCCCCGCGGCGGCGCTCGACGACCCGGCGCTGCGCCTGATCGAACCCACGACGATCAATCTGGACCAGACCGGATTCGCGGTGCTTTTCTCTCACTTCGATGCCATTGCCGAGGATCTTCGCCGCCTCGCCCGCGACCAGGCCGTGGCGGCTGAACGGGGCGCCCGCCCGGGGCTCCAAATGGATGCCTTTGCATCGGTGCCGCCCGCAATTCTGGAGGAGGAAGCTCCGCGGCTAGCCCTGCAGGTCGGGCTACGCGTCAAGACCTCGCGACGCGATCGTGGAGAGGTTGCGCGGCTTGCCCTGCTCGCCCACGCGGCGGAGTGGCACGCGCGAATTGGCCGTGCCGCGCCGATCTTCCCGGCTCCGCGAATAGATACGCCAGCGGCGCCACCGCCCCCGAGGCGACCCCCAGCCGATCCGAGTCTCAACTGACGGGGGAGCTTACTCCCCCTCGCGCGGCTTGAAGAACAGCGCCAGATAGATGAATGGCGTGTCGAGCACTGCGACGACGAGCTTGAAGAAATACGCCGTCAGGAATATCTCCGGCGCCGCGGCCAGCGGGAAAACTCCAAACATGGTGGCGATCGTCGTGAACACCGCCGTGTCGATTAGTTGGCTCAGCATGGTGGACGCGTTGTTGCGCAGCCACAGGTGGCGCCCCTTGGTCTTCCGCTTGATAACATCGTAGATGACCACGTCGTGGTACTGGCTTGCCACATAGGCCGCCAGCGACGCGAAGGCGATCCCCGGCACCAGGCCAAAGACCGCCTTGAGCGGCGCATGGGCCGTGTCGAAATCGCTCGGCGCGTAGTTGACCGCAAACGTCATGTGGACCGCCGCGAGGAACATCGCCAGAAAGCCCAGGATCACGCCGCGGCGGGCTTCCTTCTTTCCGTAGAACTCGCCCAGCATGTCCGTCGCCAGGAAGATGCTCGCATAGAGCGTATTCCCCAGCGTGGTGTTGATGCCGAAAAGGCGCACCTGCTTAAGCACCTCGATATTGCACAGCACGATGCTCAGCACGATGGAAACGTGCAGCCCCACCCGCCCAAAAAAGCGGTAGAACACCAGCACCATCCCAAGCGTCAGAAGAAGCGAGACGAACCACAGGACTTCGTTGAGCATTCTAGAAGAGGTTCCAGTTCTCCGGCGATGTCTCTGCGCGGATCAGGCGAAATCGCAGCGCGTCGGCGATCAGTGTCTCGTTGCCCGTGGTGTTCCCGTGGATCGACACGTAGACTCGCCCCTTGGCAAAACGGAAGGAGTTCTGGTCCACGACTCCATCGACATCGATGAACCACCCGCCGGTCGTTTGGCTGTCGGTTCCGGTGCGTTGGGTGACCGCGGTGTTGCGCGTCACGCCGTTGCCGTCCACGAAGCGATACTGCGCGCCGCGGGCAAAGGCTGTGTTGTTCCTCACCCATCCGTCAATGGCCCAGTTCCCCGCGCGCGGCAGGTCCACGATCCAGACCGAGACCGCGTCGAAGGGGAACGACGCGTTGGAGAAGAACCGCGCATTGCCGCCGAAGTACCCCGCCAGATTGGAAGTCTGCCAGTTCCCCGTCGTCCCGATGTCGTCGTAGTTCAGCGCCTGCGGGGTGCTGTCCACGATGACTTCGGTGACGGGGGAGCCGGGCGCCACCACGGGCGGCTTGGGCTCCTTGGGCTGGGGCGCTACCGCCGCGCGAACAAGACGCAAGGCGCTGGCGTTCATGCGCGAATCGGTGGAACCGCCGAGGTTGGTCTGCGTCGCATTGTCGAACTCGATGAAGTGCCCAGCTCCAGTCTGAAAGTCCAGGGTGCCGATGGGGAACCAGCCATTTCCAGCGTTGGCGGCCGTCAGATCGATGGTGGTGGTCCGCTCCCCTCCTGCATCGTTGAAGCGCGACGTGATGCCGAGGGCGTTGGCGCTCGCGAAATTGAAACTCGTGACAAAGGCGCTGTACCGTCCCGTGGGAAGATTCCCCGGCGTGAACCGCGCGCGGTCGTTTCGCCCGGTCACGTCGGCGGGCAGCGCAAAGCGCGACCCGATGCTCGGCGTCGTTCCCGGCGCGCTGCTCTGCGAGTTGCTGTCGCCGAAGGAGCCCACTTCCGAGTAGTCGGCGAGATTCTTCCCGCCGGCCCGCGTCTCGATGATGTACTCACCACCTGAAACGGATACCGGCCCAATATCGGCCCGCGCCTGATTGTTCCAATTGTCATAGGCGACGACACTGTAATGCGTGGTCGCGCTGCCCGCCGTCACATCGTCGAAGGTAAAGCTGCTTCGCGCCGATTCCAGATCCCACCACTCCATCAGCATGTTGGAGTAGTACAAATCCACCGCGCTCTTGGTATCGCGATAGAGACGATAGTGGACCGGCAGGTCGCCGTCGCCAGCGGCGGAAGGACGCGCGAAGGTGACGCGGGGAACGCCGTCCACCAATGCAACCTGCGCGCCGGCGGGCGCGTTTGGGGGCACAGTCTCCTCACCGAGGGCGATCTTGTGAGCCACCGGCGGCACATCGGCCCACGTCGCCATCGGGCCACCGGGATTGAAGAGATCCTGAGCGAGCTGCGTCGCTGGCGTGCCGTCGTCGAAGAGTGCGCCCTTCGCAAAAAACACATAGCCATCCGGCTTGCGCGCGTTGGCCTCCAGCGCGTTCACCGCCTGCAAATTCAGCGAGCCATCTCCTGCGTCGAGGAAGAGGTAGGAGCCGATCGCGCAGACCAGCGGGCGCTTGAACTGGTCGCCGTTCTGCGCCAGTTTCGCCACATAGAAATTCCAGTCATCCATGGTGCCCGCCACGGTGCTGGAGTAGCACCCGGGATACAGGATATCGATCGCGTTGTTGGCGACCCACCAGTTGTATCCCTGACCGAGGAACTCGACCGAGTCGTCGAAATTGACGAGGAACGCCGACGAATCGACCCACGGCTTTTCCAGGCGCGTCTGGTTGTGGACGCGTTGGACAAGCTGGGAAATCTGGTCGCGGCGCCACGCCTCGTAGACCTCCTCCAACTGGGCGCCAGTGTTCTGTGTGTCGAAGTTCCACCCGGTTTCGGCAAGGAACTGCGCCTTTGTGGCGGGGTCGAATCCAGCGTCGGAATTGATCAGGCGAATGTAGTCAAAGTGGACGCCGTCCACGTCGTAGTTTCGCACGACATCCATGAACACGTTGTACACGTAGTCCTGTACCCCCGGAATGCCGGGATCCAAGGGTGCATCCTCTGCTGAGGTGAACGTGACGCCCGCGCGATCCTCGGTCACCCACTCGGGATGCGTGTTAAAGACATGGCTAGGGCTGGCGGGGATGGCTGCCGGGCGGTTCCACGTGTTGAAAGTGGTCAGCCACGCGATCACCTCGCGCCGTGGCGTGGCATTGTGGCACCGGTCTATGTAATACTGGAGAATATCCAGGTCGCCCGGGACAATCGTGTAGAGCTGGCCTCGCGGGTCGGGATTCGGATACGTGCTATCTTCGCGGTTTGGATAGTAGTAGGAATCGGCGCGGGCGCGCACCTGCACAAACACCTGGTTGATGTTGCTGCCAAGGATCTGCTGGATTGCCTCTGCGCTGCGCGCCTCCGTGTTCGTGTCGAACGTTGGTATATACACGCCGCGATACTGCCCCTGGCCGGGGGCCGTCCCTGCCAGCGCCGTCATCAGCGCGGCCGCCATCCATCGCGTCCTCATGGCGTCCACTCCACGGTGGTCCAGTTCGTCAGTTGCCTGCCGCGTCCTGCGGTGCGGCAAACCTGACCTTCGGGGTCTCGCCCCCGTCGATCTTCCTGAGATTGGCGATGGGATCCTCCTCCAGTCGGAGGAACTTGAACCCGACCAGCACCGCCTTGCCATCCTTTTCCAGTTTTTCCTTATCCTCCAGGCGGCGCGCCACATAGGCCTGAATCGGCTCCTCGCGCACGCGGGGCGGTGTGGAGTGAAGGAAGTTCGCCGTGCCGTCCTCGCCAATCGCCACAAGTCCAACATGAGGCACATAAGTCCCGCCCTTGGGACTGCTGACCACTACGTTCACGTAGTCGCCGTTGCGCAGCAGGGGCTCCACGCGGGGGAGCGCCGATAGCGGCACATAGCTCGTGGTCAGCTTCTCCTTGGGAATGTCGCGGTCGATCTTGTAGCGATTCTTCAGGAACTTCGCGCGATCGAAAGTCCCGCTAAACTCCTTCGCGTCGTCGCCCGCCAGTTCTGCGCTGATGTCGCGGACAAGCCACGCGTTGTTCACGTTCCAGTCGGCCTCTGTGTAATGGTTGCGCGTCGCCACGCCGATTTCGCCGTCCTTGTAGCGGATGCGCTGGAGCATGGTGAAGAACGACGTCCAGTCATGGGAGAGCGCCATCGCATAGCTGTGCTCGCTGAACACCACGCAGTCGCTCCGGTCGAGGCAATAGAGCGGCTGGGGATCGTACGTCTCCACGGGAAACTCCCCGAGTAGGTACAGTTCATAAGGCTGGCCGATATTCTTCCGCCCAATGCGCACGATGCGGTCCGGCAGGCTGGGCTCCACCTTCTGCATATACGCGAGATAGGGCCCCAGCTCTGCTTCGCTGAACTTGTAGAGTGGCTTCGCATCAAGCACCGCGATTTGGTCGGCGTCGAGGCCCAGCGTCTCGACGATGGCCAGCGACTCCGGCGACAGGGGCTCCACGCGGGGCGCGGTTCCGGCGCAGCCCGAGAGGGCGGCTGCCACGGCAAGGGACAGGCAAAGTGCGGTGCGGCGCATGGAAGACCTCGCTTTCGTGGGTTAGGGGTAGATGAGGAACTGGGCGCGCTTCTTCATGAACTCGTCAACCTGGGGCTGATAGTAGGCGATGATGCTCTCCGCCGAGTCGCCGCGCAGGATGCGCTGGCGGATTTCCTTGTCGCCCATCACCTTGTCAAACATTGCGCGGCGCGGATTGTCGTCGTTGAACAGGCCGGCCTCTGGATACAGCCGCTGGAGCACTTCCATCATGTGGATCTGCGCCTCCACCGGTCGAATCTTGCGGTAGTCACTGATGTGGAAGTGTGCGCCTTGGACGATCTCGTCCTTGAACTTGGAGGCGTAGGGCTTGATCGTGATCGGCATAACCAACAAGCCGGGGATGTTCTTGGCGCGCATCGCCGCCGTAAACTCGTCGCGGTCGATGAACGGCGCCGCGATCAACTCAAACGCCAGGGGATATCCCACGCCGATCGAAACGTCGTTCAGCTCGCCGATGATTCCCGTCAGGTTATAGTACATCGCGTGGCGTGCGCTGGGAATGTTTGGCGATGACGGCACAAAGGGGAGCCCCGTGTCCCACTGGAGCATGTCGCGTTCATACCCGCGCAGCGGCACCACCGTCAGGTCGCACTTCTTCTTGTTGTAGTGCTCGTTGAACAGCCCCGCAATCTCGCCGGGCGTCATGCCATACATATAGGGGATCGCATAGAGCCCAACGAAGCTGGTGCCCTGCGACTCGTCGAGGATGTTTCCGCTCACGATGTCTCCGCAGGGATTCGGCCGATCAAGCACGAAGAAGGGAATTCCCGCCTCGCCGCACGCCTCCATCGCATAGGCCATCGTATAGATGTATGTATAGCTGCGCGAGCCCACGTCCTGGATGTCATACACCATCGCGTCCAGCCCCTCCAGAAACTCCGGTGGCGGGCGGCGCGTCTTGCCATAGAGGCTGAACATCGGGATCCCCGTGCGCGCGTCCACGGTGTCGGCGACCTTGTCGCCCGCGTGAATCTCTCCGCGGACGCCATGCTCGGGCCCAAAGAGCTTCACCAGTTCGATGTCCGGATGATCGTTGAGCAGATCGATGGTCGAAACCAGCTTGCTGTCGGCGCCCGTCGGGTTGGTGATCAGGCCGATGCGCTTCCCCTTCAGCTTGGCCAAGTACGCCGGCTCGGTCAACAGCACCTCGACTCCGGGCTTCACGCGGGGATGTTCCAGGCTATACTGATCGAAGGAAGCAGAACCGAACTTGGCACCCGTCGAGCAGGAAAAGAGGAGCGGGAGCGAGAGGGCCATCACGGCGAAGCGGGCAAATCGAAAAACCATGCGGGGGTCACCTTGCGGGAGGAATTCCCACGAGCTTCCAAACCTGCCCCGTTGCCGCAACCTGAAATGGGCACCTCGGGCCATTATGGACAAGAAATCATGGGAGCAACATCGTCCCGCAGCCGCTTTCCGTGAAGACCTCCACCAGTAACTGGTGCGGTTCCACGCCGCTCAGCACATGCACCTGGCTCACGCCGTTCTGGAGCGCCCGGACGGCCTCTTCCACCTTGGGGATCATGCCATCGCTGATGATTCCCTCGCTGATGGCCTGGCGTGCCTGGGCCGCGCTAATCTGGCTAATCAGCGTCGTGGGATCGTTCAGGTCGGACATGATGCCCGGCTTATCGATCATCAGCATCAATTTCTCCGCCTTCAGCTCTGCCGCGATTCGGGCGGCAATGGTATCGGCGTTGATGTTTAGCACCTGCCCCGTCGCGTCGGTGGAAAGGGGCGAAACCACCGGCAGGAATCCGGCGTTCAGCAGCGCGCGCAGGGCGTCCACATTGCACGCGACGATCTCGCCCACCATGCCGAAGTCGATATCCTGGTCGCCGCCGCCGGTCACCTTCCCGGGTGCCTTCTTGCGCGACTGGATAATCCCGGCGGATAGCGCGGAGAGACCCACCGCGCGCACGCCCGCCGATTGCAGCGACGCCACGATCTCCACGTTCAGCTTGCCGGAGAGCATCATCTTCAACACGTCGATGGACTCGGGGCTGGTAACGCGGCGGCCCGCAATCTTGCGCGACTCCACCCCCAGCTTCTTCTCCATCTCCGTCACCTGGGCGCCCCCCCCGTGGACGATGACAAGGTTGATGCCCACGCTGTACAGGAAGGAGATGTCCTCCGCGAGCTTCTCCTGCAATTCGCGTGTGCGGATCGCCTCTCCCCCGAACTTCAGGACGAATAGCGCGCCCTTGAACTTCCGGAGGTAGGGGAGCGCCTCTCTCAGCAATCCGATATCCTGCACGTGGGTGTACCTCTCGAGTGAATTGCCGCGCGGCGGAACGCCGCGCCGTCCTGCATGCTACGTCAACATCCTGAGGAGAAGGGCCTTCTGCACGTGGAGACGATTCTCCGCCTCGTCAACCACCACGCTGTGGGGGGAGTCCAGAACCTCCGGCAGAACCTCCACGCCGCGCCTCACCGGCAGACAGTGCATAAACAGCGCGTTATCGGTCCGGTTGAGGTGCTCGCGGGTCAACTGCCACTTCCCCTTCATGTTCAGCGTCACGCCCCGCTCCACCGCGGGATCGCCATAGTTCGTGATGCTGCCCCAGCTCTTGAAATACACGGCGCGCGCGCCCGGCAGCGCCTCGTCCAGTTCGTGATAGATCTTCACGCTGCCGCCTGCCGAGGCCGCGAGCTTGCTGGCAGTGTCCATGATGCCGGGATCCAATTCCCAGCCCGGGGGATGCGCCAGGCGCACCTCCATGCCAAACTTCGCCGCCTCCACCAGGATGCTATTGGAGACCGCCATTGGCAGTGGATTCACGTGCCACCCCCACGAGACCACGATGGGCTGGCCCTTCGGCTCGCCCAGCTTCTCGCGGATTGTCATGATGTCGGCGAGGCTCTGGCACGGGTGATGGCGCGAGGACTCCATGTTGATGATTGGTACGGTGGAATGGTCGATGAATCCGCGATGCACGGGGTCGTGGCGGTTGGCCTCCCATGATTCGGTGTATTTGGGAAACGCGCGAATCGCCAAGGCATCGACATAGCGCGACAGCACCGGTGCCGCCTCGCGGATGTGCTCCACCGCCGTGCCGTCCATCACCACGTCGTCTCGGTACTCCAAGTTCCAGGTGTTGTCGCCCACGTTGAGCGACGTCGTGTGCCCGCCAAGCTGCTGCATCGCGATGTCGAAACTTGTCCGCGTGCGCAGCGACTGGTTGAAGAATACCATGCCCAAGGTCTTGTTCTGCAGCTCGCGGCCAAAGCGGCGCACCTTCAACTCCCGCGCAAGCTCCAGCAACTCCTGCGTCTCCGCGAGCGATAGATCGCCCGGCTCCATGAAAGTCGTCAGTGGCCTCATCGGTGCGTTGCTCCCTTAGGGCCACATGCCCGGCCAGGAGAGCGGCGACGTCGCAGCCGCCGGGTCCAGGCCGTGCATCAGATAGAGGGATTCCACGCCCTGCCCGGCGCCGCCCTTCAGCAGGTTGTCGATCGTTGCCACCACGTGAAGGCGCCCATCCTCGCCAACGCGCGCCCGGACTTCGGCGTAGTTGGTTCCCGCGATGGAACCGCACTCCGGCTCGCGGTCGCCGAGCACCTTCACAAAGGGCCCGCGCTTCGCGTAGAAGTCGCGATAGAGTGCCGCGGTTTCCTTCTGGGACATTGCCCCGCCCAGTTCCGCCGAAACCGATACCAGAATGCCGCGCACGATCGGCGCGGAGATCGGGATGAAGCTGAGTCCGCCGAGCGCCGAGCCCGCATCGCCCGCGAGCTGTAGAATTTCTGGCGTGTGCTGGTGCTTCAAGACCTTGTAGGGACGAATCGTCTGAGCGCGTGTGGGATGATGTGTCGTGGCCGTATGCTCGGCCCCCGCGCCGGAGGAACCGGTCAGCCCCGTGACGACGGGAATGCCGCGCAGCAGCCCCGCGCTCGCCGCCGGAAGAAGCGCCAGATTGATCGCCGTGGCAAAGCACCCCGGCGCCGCCACCAGCTGGGCGCCTGCGATGCGTTCGGCGTTGAGTTCCGTGCAGCCATACACCGAGCGCGCCAGCAAGTCGGGCCGCGGATGGTCGTGCTCGTACCAGCGCTTGTAGGACTCCGCGTCGCGCAGCCGGAAATCGCCGCTCAGGTCGATGACGCGCATTCCAGCATCGATGAACCAGGAAAGCGTCTCCGCCGAGGCGCCGTGTGGGAGCGCGCCGATGATGACGTCCGACTTCTCCGCGATCTCCTCGCGCGATGGGTCCGAAAAACAGAGTTCCGTCAGCCCATCCAGATTGCGGTGAACGCCACCCACCGGCGTGCCGCCCTTGGCGCGGCTGGTCGCAAAGGCGATGCGGAACTCGGGCGCGCGCAGCAGAAGTCTGAGAAGTTCACCGCCGCCGTAGCCCGTCGCTCCCAGGATCGAAACCCGGATCGGAGCGCTCATTCCCGGATCTCGACGGTCAGGCCAACTTCCTTCGCGATCATGCGGGCAAGCTCCATCGGCTCGTTTCGCGCGTTCGCGCAGGCGATGCCCATCGTGCCGGTGATGTAGGTCGTCCCCACGTCGTTGTCCGTCACGGGTCCGCTGATCACCTGGGGCTTGTGCTTCAGATCGTCCAGAAAGATCACGCCGCCCCACGCGCCCACCAGATCATTGGCGCACAGGATGCGCGCCGCCGTGCGGTGAAGGATCGATGGATCCTTCAGAATGCTATCCAGGTGATAGCCGCCGATGACGCCGTCGCCGAGTTCGAGCAGGATCATCTCCGGCTGGCTCTTCTCCAGCTCCGCGATGACAGAGCGCGCCACCGATGCCAGATCCGTGGCGTTCACCGTGCTTGGCAGTCCGCAATCGAGGAACGAGCACGTCTCCACCGCGCCGTTGTCGCGCATCGAGAGCACGTCCCTCAGCGCGGCCACGCCGGACAGCTTCCCCGCGGCGATGCGCACTCCGCTATGGCTCAGTATGCGGATTACCTCGCTTGCGGCATAGGTCTTTCCGCTGTTCATGCACGTGCCCAGAACGAGCACGATAGGCGGGCCCTCTGTGGGAATCGAATCGCACGGCGGCAGCGCGTAGTCGCGGATGTTCAACAGCTTGCCGTTGCGCGTCGCCTGACCCAGAACCTTGCACGGGATCGGCATTCCAAGCGCGCGGCTGGCCGACTTGCAGATGCCCATCACGCCGCCGATATTTAGCAGGTGGATCTCGTCGCCCATCGCGATCGTGGGCGGAACGATTCCCATATAGCCGTGCAGCGCCTGGCGCGCGCCCAGCACGCCGACCAGGATATTCCCCGAGACCACCTTGGACATGCGCCCCGTGGGGAGTTCCAACTCGCCGTAAACCTTCCGCTCGCCCAGCGCCCGGACGACGATCACCGCGCCCTCCTCGGCAAGGCACTCTTCGCTCACCTCGACGATGTTGCCCAATCGC
The DNA here is from genome assembly GCA_038208905.1 of Candidatus Sumerlaeia bacterium. Classification (GTDB taxonomy): domain Bacteria; phylum Sumerlaeota; class Sumerlaeia; order SLMS01; family SLMS01; genus JBBQYG01. The sequence continues at coordinate 33,949 of JBBQYG010000003.1, forward strand.
GCCGGGGAAGTCGCCGAGCCAATACGGTCCAAACGAATCTTTCGCGTAAATCGCAGCGGCGATTGCGGGGCATTGGCGGCATCCGGCGACGGCGAATCGGGCAATGGAGGGTGTCCCTTGTCGTGAAAATGAAAATCGCCGCGGCGGATGCCCCGGAGACCGGGTCAAGTAGAGGGAAATGGCGGGGTGTCACAATGCCAATTTCGAGCGGGGGAGACGAGCACGGGAGTTCCATCGCGAATCACTCGACCGGATTCGACGTCGAGGCGAATTCCGACTTGCCCTAAGACGCAACCAACTGAGTTGCTGCAACAAGGCCGGACTTCAGGAGGTCGTTGCTTGGCAAAGAAACAGCAACAGAGCCGAATGCTTATCGGCGACATGCCGATCTACGAGGCGATTCGGCAGGGCTCGTCTGGTCAGGCGTCTGGCCCGGACAAGCTGAAGTTCGAACGGACGGCGCAGGTCCTTGCCGACGCCGCTGTGGAGAGCCACCAGCCGATCAACATCGGCGTGTATGGCAAGTGGGGCACCGGCAAGACCAGCCTCATGCGGCTGATGATGGAGAAGGTCCGCGACCCCGAGCGCGTCACTCCCGCGATCCCCGCCTGGTTCAATGCTTGGCAATACGAGCGTGACGAACACCTGATCGTCCCGTTGATCGCGACGATCAACCGGGAGATCGAGCGTGAGATCGCCCAGATGGAGAAATCCCTACCCGCTCTGGAAAAAGCCAAGAGAGATGTAAAACAGGCACTCGTCACTGGCGCAAAGAAGCTCCACGCCGCCCTACGCTCCGTCGCCTACGGCTTCGCGATAAGGGGGAAGGTCGGCATTCCGATGATGGCCGAGGCGGACGTCAACCTTTCAGGGAAGGACATGGTCAACCGCTATCAGGAGCTGACCAAGGACTCCGTTCTTGCACGGAGTCTCTACTTCGACGCCTTCGAAGAACTGCGAAAGCTTTCCGACGGCAAAGAAATCCCACGTCCCCGCATCGTTGTCTTTGTCGATGACCTCGACCGCTGTTTTCCCGACAAGGCCGTGGAGCTTCTGGAGGGCATCAAGCTCGTCCTTCACCAGCCCGGCTTCTGCTTCGTTCTGGGCGTCAACGACGGGATCATCCGGGAGTATGTGAGGACCAAGTACACCAAGGACTACAACATCGACATCGAGAAGGTTGACTTCAACTACCTCGAGAAGATCGTTCAGGTGGAAGTCCGCGTCCCCGAGCGGGCACCGGATGCCATGACGGACTACATCGAAAGCCTACTGTCGGATGCGGGTATGCTAGAGGAGTTTTGCCCGCAAGGCGGCAGGCAAGTCGACAGGGACGTCCTCTTTGCCGCTGTCGCCATCGCGGGTCGCCAGAATCCGCGAGAGATCGTGCGAAGACTGAACAAGTTGATCCTTGCGTGGCGCCTGCAGGAAGCCGATGAGTTTCAACTCCTCGATCTCCTGCTCAACGACATCATACCTCCGCAATTGAAGTCCCGGCTGGATTCTCCGGTCGGTAGTGAAGACACCCCTATGACCCTTGCTGAACTTATTCTGGCAATTGTCGTCAAGGCCGACCAGCATGCTACCGCAGAGGACTTTGTGGAGCACCTCAAGCGCGAGGTGCTCAGTAATAAATCGATCACCGCCGCTTACATCGACAAGATTCCCGACCATGAACTGCCCTCCCTCGCCATGCTACGAACCTTGCCCGGCAAGCGGTGGCTTGGGGACAAGAACTTGCGATCAGGTTTGGCCAAGATTGTTGTCGAAGCCACGGAAACACAGCCGAGTTCGGTCGTCCCGCAGGAGAGTGAACTCGTCCAGCGCGCCATCCGCGAAATCGAGCGCGACATGGTGGATATTCCCGGGGGTGACTTCATGATGGGGGAGGACGAGAGTAGCGTCGAGGTCAGGCTCTCCGCCTTCAAGATGTCAAAGTACCAAGTCACTCAGGATGTCTACGAAGCCATCACGGGAAAAAATCCATCAAAATTCAAAGGCCCAAGGATGCCCGTTGAGTCCGTCTCTTGGAGCGATGCGGAGGTGTTCTGTGGACGGCTTTCATCATTGACTGGCAGAATCTGGCGCCTGCCGACGGAGGCACAATGGGAGTATGCCTGCAGGGCGGGATCCCAGACAGCGTATTGTTTTGGTGACGACGGGGCGAAACTCGAAGAATATGCTTGGTTCGAAAAAAACTCCGGGCAATCGACTCATCCGGTCGGCGGGAAGAAGCCCAACAAATTCGGGCTGTACGACGTGCACGGCAACGTGTGGGAGTGGTGCGCGGATTGGCATGGGTCCTCGCTTCCGGGCGGGACGGACCCGACGGGGCCTTCGTCGGGTTCGTACCGCGTGGCTCGCGGCGGCAGCTGGTTCGGCAACGCCCAGAACTGCCGGTCGGCCAATCGTTTCATCATCGTCCCGTCGTTCCGGATCAGCTACTTCGGGTTCCGCGTTCTTTCTCCAGTCCAGTGACGTGGGCCAAGGGGCGGAGGCCGGGCGGGGGGGCTGCGGGCCGACGGGACGGAGGCCGAGCGGAGCGAGAGCGGGCACCCCGACCGAGCCGGAGCGATCCGGGCGGCGGGGACGGTTGACCGGGGGAAGCCCGCCCTTCGCGTTGCGTCCCTACCGCCGCTGGCCAGAGGCTCCCACCACTCGGAGCCACCCGCCTTGCCAGAGCGCCTCTCGCCCCTCCCCGTCGTCCTGCTCGCGCTCTTCGCGGCCCTGCTGGCGTTCTTCCCCATCGTCAGCGTGGACATCTGGTGGCACCTGAAAACCGGCGACTGGATTCTCGCGGAGGGTCGCCTTCCCACCCGCGACCTGTTCACCTACACCGTTTCGCCGGAAACGCGGTGGTACGACACCCAATGGCTCTTCCAGGTGGCCGTGGCGCTGGCCTATCGGGCGGGCGGCTGGTCGGGGCTCATCGCGCTGCGCATGGCGGCGTGCGCCGCGATCGGCGTGGTGCTCTACCTCTGGCTCGCGGAGCGCCGCCTTCCCCCGTGGGCCGCCCTGGCCGCCGGGGCCGTCGTCCTCGCGGCGATGCGCTACCGATTCTTCCAGCGGCCAGAGCTGTATAGCTTTCTATACATCGCCATTCAGCTCTGGCTCCTCGACCGCGCCAGCAGGCGTGGACGGCTCGAACTGCACTGGCTTGTTCCCCTTCAACTCCTGTGGTCGTGGACGCATAGTTCCTGCATCCTCGGAATCTTCGTGGCGGGAGTGTGGTCGATCTGGCAGTTGGTCAGAAACAAGTCGCTCGTTCTTTCCGCAGCGGGGGAGACCTCGGTCTGGTGGCCCCTTCGCGCGCCGCTCTTCTATCTCGCGGTGGCCGTGCTGGCGACGCTCGCGAATCCCAATGGAATCGTGCAGTTGACCTACGGATTTGGCGAGGGAACCAAGCTCTTTATCGAGGAGTTCCTACCTCCCCGGCCCGCATTCTTCCTCAGCCCGATGGGCCTCGTCCTCCTCCTTGCGGCAGGGGGCCTCGGTGGCATCTGGCGCAGGAGGGATGTTTTCCTCGCCGTCCTCGTGGCCGTTTTCCTGACTCAATCGTTCCGCATGGTGCGCTTCTTTCCCTACGCCGCAATTGCGGCGGCGCCGCTGGTGGCTGCGTGCCTCGTGGAGGTTGCGCGCCTGCTCGCCCACAAGCCGCGATGGACACGATTCGCCTGTGGGGGATTGGGCCTGGGCGTGTTCGTCGCCCTTGCCGTACTCTCCTTCAGCACGGACCGGAAGACTCCCTTTCGTGGTGGTACCTCGGGACAGAACGAGCCAGCCGCGGCGGTCGATTTCATCCTGAAGGAGAACATCCCCGGCCACCTCTTCCACCTACCTGATGACGGCGCCTACCTCCTCTGGCGTCTTGCGCCACGCGGCAAGGTGATGGCCTTCAACGAGACGCGACTGAATGCGGAATTGCTCGAGCGCGTCTCGTCCCTCTCCGGCGGAACCGCGTGGCGTCGCCTCGCCGACGAGCTCCAATGCACCCATTTCCTCGTGCCGACCAACGCGTTCATCGGCGGCCCAGAGTCGCCCAGCATCGCCACCATGATCCAGTCATGGCCCGGATGGATTCCGGTTTTCTGGGACGATGACTACATCGTCTTCGCGCGAGAGATCCCGGAACTCGCTGAAATGATCCAGCGTCGCCGCTCGGGTTTCTTTCCCGAGTGGATTCCTCGCCGCGGCGTCGCGGGCGGGGATCCGGTCGGCTTGCAGACTACCCTGCGCGATCCCGCCGCGTGGGAGGCGCTTCGCCCCGAGCTCGAGCGCGCCATCGCGGAGAGCCCACACCACTTCTGCGCCGCCTACGCTCTCGGCGTCGGAAACGATCTCCTCGACCGCAACCCGGTTGAGGCGATGCGGCACTTTCGCATCGCCGAATCCTTCGACTCCCGCGCCCCCGACCTTCTTTCCCTGATGGGAGTTCGTCTTTTCAAGGATGGCGATCCCGCGCAGGGAAGGCTCTACCTCTCGCGCGCCGCGCGCAACACTCCGGCGCCGGAGGAGGCCCTTTGCAATCTCGCGATGGCGGAACTCCTCTACGGCGAAAAGGCCGAGGCGGCGCGCCTTGCAGCCGAGGTTCTGCGCATGGTCCCCAACCACCCCCGCGCCACCGACCTCGCGAAGCGCCTTAACACGCCTTAGGCCCTATTTCCCAATGCAAAACGTGCTGAACACCGCGTCGAGGATATCCTCGTCGAGGCTTCCCTTCCCCAGCAGCGCATCGATTTCCGACAACGCCAGTGCGAGGTCGAGCACCACGAATTCCGGCGACATGTTCCGCGCGTGCGCCGCGGATGCCGACTGCAACGACTCACGCGCGGCGGAAAGCGCTGCCTCGTGCCGCGCGCTGGCGATCACCGGCTCGTCGTTGTTCGCATCGTACCCCAAAAAGTGCGCCCTAATCGCCGCCTCCAGCTCGGCGATGCCCTCGCGCGTCGCCGCGCTGACGCGCAGCGCCCCCTGTATATGCGTGAACGGAGCAAGATCGCACTTGCTCACGACGGGCATGTGCGGGAACTCGCTGACGCGATACTCCTCTTCCCCGTACCTGGAAACCTCTGCCGCGTCGATCAGATAGAGCACCAGATCCGCCGCCGCCAATTCGTCCCGGGTCTTCGCGATGCCGATCGCCTCGATCTCCTCGGCCGCCGACCGGAGCCCCGCCGTATCGATAAGGGTGAGTGGAATTCCTCCCAGGTCGATTGTCGCCTCGATCGTGTCGCGCGTCGTGCCCGGATGCGGAGACACGATCGCGCGCTCGCGCCCGACGAGGGCATTGAACAGCGACGACTTTCCCGCGTTCGGCGGTCCCGCCAGCACCACCCGCGCACCACCCGCGATCACACGCCCGCGGCGCATGGAATCGAGCACCAATGCAAGATCGCGATCCGCATCGCGCAACGCGCCTGCGACCATCTCGCGGGCAAGCGGTGGAAGTTCCTCTTCCGGATAGTCCACCGCGGCCTCCAGCTCCGCAGTCGCCTGCACCAGCCGCGCGCGGGTGGCCAGCAGCCTTCGCGAGAGGCCACCACCGAGCTGGTGCAGCGCAACGCGCCGTGCCGCGTCCGTTGCCGACGCCGACAGCGCCGCCACCGATTCGGCCTGCGCCAGATCCAGCTTTCCATTGAGGAACGCGCGCCGTGTGAACTCGCCTGGCTGCGCGGCCCGCGCGCCCGCCGCGATCAATGCCCGCATGGCCCGATCCACGATGGCGGGTGAGCCGTGCAAGTGGAACTCCGCCATGTCTTCGCCGGTGTAGGAGGCGGGCGCCACCCACTGCACCGCGAGGCACTGGTCGATGGTCTCGCCACCCGCCGCATCGCGCAGATGCCCCAGCACCATGCGCGCCGGGTCTAGTTCCGAATGCCGGGAAAAAACTGATTCAACCAACGCCGCCGTGCCCGCCCCGCTCACTCGCACGATGGCAATTGCCCCGGCGCCCGGCGCCGTGGCGGGGGCCGCAATCGTGTCGCGCGGCGATGCGGTGGCCGTGGCGCGCGCCATGGGCTAGGGAGCCTCGATGCTGAACTCTTCTGCCTGGCGCGATTCGTTCTCCACGCCCAGCCAGAACCGGTCGGCGTCCACCGATACCTCGATCGGCTCCAGCGCGTATCCGTCCGCCAGGATGATATCGGTGTCCTCGCGCAGCTTCACCAGCCGGCGCCGTTCCTCCTCGCGGAACTTCACCGCATACTCCTGCATACCCGGCGTCTCGAAATCGATGACCTGGAACAAGTGGACGCCATCCTCAAGGACGATAGGGGCGGAAGTCTCCCCCATCTTGAGTTCGCTCACCGAGTCCCAGATCGCGGGCTTCACCTGCTCTCTGCGAAACCACCCCAGCGCGCCGCCGGACTTCTGCGTCTGGCGGTCGTCGCTGTGGAGCCGGGCCGCCTCGGTGAAGTCCAGTCCCGCCGCGATGTCGCGCCGGACACGGAGCGCGCGCTCGCGGGCGTCCGTGATCGCGGCCTCGTCACTCCCCGCTGGCAGCACGAGGATGTGTGCGATGCGTACCTCCGAGGCCTCGCTCACCTTTCCATCGAATGGCGTCGCGCCTCCGAGGTCCGCATAGACCCCCACACCATCTCGGACAAGGATGTTATTGCGAGCCTGAGTTTTCACCCAGTCGCGGAACTCCGTGGGGTCGATTCCGGCCTCTCCCATGAGCGCAACCAGCGCCACCGCGCCACCGGCCAGATCGGCATAGCGCTCCATCGCCGACTGGTATCGGAGCGCGACCGCCTCCTCCCGCGGCGGAGTCACTTGCAGCTCCGCCCAGGCGGCCAGCATGGCGTCATTAACAGCCTGAGTCAGGTACTTGCGGCGGAGCGCCTCGTCGGCCTCGCCCTCCCGGTCGGGGTTCAGAAGCCGGCTCTCGAACACCCACAAGTCCAGATCCCGCTGGGTATAAACCCGGCGCTGGGCCACTGCAACCACCCGGTCGGCCTCGCCCCGGGCGGCAAGGATGGGTGTCGGGGATGATGCCAAAAGCAATATCCACAGGGCTCTGGAAACGCCGAATCGCGTCACGCGGTCGAAAATATTCGCCGTAAATCGACGGCTCGTCATGGTCTCATTGACTCGCAAGGGACTCTCTGGCTCAATTCACCCTGATCTAAGCGGACCCCGCGCGGTGAACCCTCGCGTCGCCAACCCAGTTACCGGAGGCGCTCCATCATGGGCGGCTGGTTGCTCCTGATACCCCCGTCAGAGTCCAAGAAAACGCCGCCGAACGGCAATGCGAATTACCCCGACATTCGCCGGGATAAGAAGCGTAATTCCTTTCCCGAACTCGATGTCGCGCGTGACGTGCTCATCTCCCAGCTCATCGCCGCCATCGACCGCGGCACGGGGCTCGACCGACTCTTCGAGATGACCGGAGAGACGCTTGGCGAGGCCATCGCGTGGAATCGGCTTCTCCCCAATGCCCCCACCGCCGCCGCGCGAGACCTCTATTCCGGCGTCATGTACGAGGCCATCGATTTCGGCACGCTCAAGATGGCCGAGAAGAAGCTCTTCGACAAGAACGCCCTCATCATCAGCGGCCTCTTCGGCCTTCTGCGCCCGTCGGATTGGATTCCCGCCTACAAGCTCAAGATCGGCGCCAACCTGGGCGGAGCCGTGGGCAAGGTCGCACACTTCTGGCGTCGCCCCGTCAGCGAGCTGCTGCGCCGCGAGCTGCGCGGAAAAATCGTGTGGGATTTCCTGCCCGATCAGCACCGCCGCGTGTGGGACAGCACCGGCGAAGTCGTCGCCCACCACCAGGTGAAATTCGTCAAGCGCATCATCCGCAGCGGCGTCGCCGAATACAAGACGATCAGCCACCACTCCAAGGCGCTCAAGGGCTCCCTGATTCGTCACCTACTCGCTAAAAACGCGGAATCGCCGAAGGACCTGCACGACTTCGTGCACCCCGACGGCTACAGCTATAATCGCGAATTGAGCGTGAACAGCAAGCGAGAGAGCACGCTGGTCTTCGCGGCGGATTGATCGCTCAACCCGCCGCGAATCCGGCATCCTAGTTACCCGAGACGTTCTTCCCGCCACCGACCTTGGTGCGCTCGGCCTTCTTGCGGTTCTCTGAATTAAGGATCGCCTTGCGGACACGGATGGTCTCGGGGGTGACCTCCACGAGTTCGTCCTCGGCGATCCACTCCATCGCCTGATCAAGGTTCAGGCGGCGCGGCACATCGAGCGAGTTGTCCAGTTCCTTGTTGGCGGAACGGTGATTGGTGAGCTGCTTCTTGCGAGCCGGGTTGCAGAGCATGTCGTCGGGGCGCGAATGCTCGCCGATCACCATGCCCTCGTAAACCTTCTCCATCGGCCCGATGAACATCTGGCCGCGGATCTGGATACCCTCGATGCTGTATCCCGTCGCGTCGCCCGTGTCGGTGCTGATCATGGAGCCGCGGTTGCGCGAGACCACATCGCCCCTCCACGGCGTATAGCCCGTAAAGCGCGACGCCATGATGCCCAGGCCGCGGGTATCCGTAAGGAACTCGTTGCGATAGCCGATCAGGCCGCGCGTCGGGATGTCGAATTCCATGCGGACGATGCCGGTGCCCGTCGCGTTCATGGTTGTCATCTCGCCCTTGCGCTTTGCCAGCTTCTCGATCACCGCGCCCTGATAGATCTCGGGGACATCGATGACCAGCTTCTCCAGCGGCTCCAGCAGCTTCCCGTCGGCATCGTGCTGCGTGATAACCTCGGGGCGCGAAACACAGAGTTCCATGCCCTCTCGGCGCATTTCCTCGATCAGGATGCCAAGGTGCAGCTCTCCGCGGCCAGAAACCTTGAGTCCGTCGGCGCGGCCAATGTCCTCCACGCGAAGGGCCACGTTGACCTTCGTCTCGCGATCCAGGCGGTCGCGCAACTGGCGCAGCGTGATCGCGCGGCCTTCCTGGCCGGCGAAGGGACCGCTGTTCACGAGGAAGAACATCGAGACCGTCGGCTCCTCGATCTCAAGCGGCGGGAACGCCGGGTTCAGCATTTCCGGCGAGCTGAAAGTGTCGCCGATCATGATGTCTTCGGGACCGGAGATCCACACGATGTCGCCGGCGGAAATCTCCTCGACCTCCGTCCGCTCCAGGCCGCGCGTCACCCACAGGTGGGTCGAGCGCTCGTTCTTCGTTGCCACAACCTCCCACTCGCCCGACTGCTCTTCGTGGTTCTTCCAGCGCACCGACGTCCGCGCAAACCATGCGCCGACGTGATGACGGCCCTGGGTGATGCGCCCGCATCCGATGCGGCCGATGTAGTCATTCCACGCCAGCGTGCTCACCTGCATCAGGAACGGCGCGTCAAGGTCGGCCTTGGGCGGGGGAACGTACTGGACGATTGTCTCGAAAAGGTGCTCCATCCCCTCGTGCTTGTCCTTCTCCAAATCGCGGACGAGCCAGCCGGCGAGGCCGGAGCCATACAGCACCGGAAAGTCGATCTGCTCGTCGGTGGCGCCAAGCTCGATGAACAGCTCGAACGTCTTCTCCAGCGCCTCCTTCGGAGTCGCCTGGGGGCGATCCACCTTGTTCACGATCACGATGGGCCTCAGTCCCAGCTTCAGCGAACGCATCAGCACATACCGCGTCTGGGGCATCGGCCCCTCATTGGCGTCCACCAGCAAGAGCACCGAATCCACCATCGAGAGCACTCGCTCCACCTCGCCGGAAAAGTCGGCGTGGCCCGGCGTGTCGATGATGTTGATCATATAGTCCTGCCACGATACCGAGCAATGCTTTGCCCGGATCGTGATGCCGCGTTCCTTCTCCAGCTCGTTGTTGTCCATCACGCGTTCCTGCACGCGCGCATTGTCGCGGAACAGGTGGGCCTCGCGAAAGATCGAGTCGATCAGGGTCGTCTTGCCGTGGTCGATGTGGGCGATAATGGCCAGATTGCGGATTTTCTCAACGGCGGTCATGGAGAACTTTCGATTAGGTGGAATATTGTGGCATCGAACGCCCGCGGGGCTCCGAAGCCGCCGGTAGGGACCACACCCCCCGGGCCCGCGTCAAAGGGCATTCTGGCTACTTTGTTGAGTCTTCACCGCCAAACGGCAGGGCGCTTTACCAGCACTCCATCGATCACCTGCTCCAATTCCTTCGCCCGGCGGGCCCAGGTCCAATCGGCCTCCACCCGGCGGCGTGCCTCCGTGCCCATCTCCCGGCGTGTCGCGCCGTCCTCGATTAATTCCCTCAGATTGGCGCAAAGTGCTGCGACGTCGTCCGCCTCGCAGAGCAACCCATTGACCCCGTGCTCCACCAATTGCTCCGTGCCGGGAATCCGGGTTCCGATCACTGGCAGGCCGCAGGCCGCCGCCTCCAGAACCACATTCGGCATCCCCTCGTAGCGCGACGGAAACGCGAAGATATCCGCCCGGCGATAGGCCCCGGCGATCTCCTTGCGGCTCACGAGGCCAAGAAACTTCACGCGGTCGACAATGCCGAGGCGGCGCGCCAACTCCCCGAATTCCGCGAGCCTCGGCCCCGTGCCCGCAATATCGAGCCGCCACTCCCGCGAGTTGCCACGCAGTGCCGCCAGCGAGTTGAGAAGCGTATCCACCCCCTTCTGCGTCGTGAGGCGACCCGCGAAGAGAATCGCAACTGGCCCTGTGCGAGCGGCGCGACCCCCCGGCGGGGGAGTAAACGCCTGCGGATCGATCCCATTGTAGAGCACGCCGACCGCCTTGTGGGGGAACGCGCGCTGGGCAAGGTCCCTTAGCCCATCGCTATTCGCCAGCGCCACCGCCGACCGATTCACGATCAGGCGATTCAGCCAAAGTGTCGCGCGATGCAGCCTCTCCAGCTCCCCCGGCAGCCATCCCGGCACATCGCCGCCGCGAAACAGCACCACGTGCGGAATGCCCCTCACCAGCGACGCTGGAAATGCGGCAAGACCAGAGGGAATCGAATGAAAGGAAACGATCACTTCGGGTCGCGGCCCGCCGCGCAGCATCAGATACGGGACCGCCGCCGCCACGAAGGACATCATTTCCACGGGATTCGATTCACCGCGCTGCTTCCGCAGGCAAGGCAGTCGCCGAATGGCGAGCCCGCCGCGCCGCGCCAACGCTGGCAACCGACCGTATCCAGCCGTGACAACCTCGACACGGTGCCCGAGCCTCGCCAGTTCCCGCGCCAGAAAGGACGAGCCGGTGCTGGCCCCGCCGCCCAGCGGGGGAAATTCATAGTTGCAGATCAGGATTCGGCGGCGGGTCACGATGCTCGGTCTTTGCTGCTTGATTTCGCCACGTTTAGCGGCGATCTTGCCCCCCCGGGGCCAGCCTGATCTGGCTTTTTCGGTCCCTTTTCAGTAGGCACATTTCTCGTTACTCCCCATTGCAGGTACCGCGTCGTGCAGCCCATCAGAGATCCGGACATGCTGCCGAGCGAGGCCACCGAGGCGGCGCCCCGCCAGAATCCCCCGCAAGGACGCGAGCCAATGTCAGTCGAATACATCGAGCCGCAGTTCCCCCAGGAAGACGACGAACTGAGCCCCGCCCACGGCTCGCTGGGAATCGAAAAGCAAATCCGCGAGATACTCGTCAAGATGGGCGAAGACCCAGAGCGCGAGGGCCTGCTCAAGACGCCGGGCCGCGTCGACCGCGCCATGGCCTTCCTCACCTCCGGCTACCACGCCGACATCGGCAAGATCGTCAACGGCGCTATTTTCGAGGAGGCCGACGGCGAGCGTTTCGACGAGATGGTACTCGTGAAGGACATCGAGTTCTACTCCATGTGCGAGCACCACATGATCCCCTTCTTTGGCCGGGTCCATATCGCGTACATACCCAACCGGAAGGTCGTGGGACTCTCCAAGCTGCCGCGCATCGTGGAGGTCTTCGCGCGAAGGCTCCAACTCCAGGAACGCCTGACACACCAGATCGCCAACTGCGTGGACGAGGTTCTCAGCCCACGCGGAGTCGCCGTCGTCGCCGAGGCCCGCCACATGTGCATGTGCATGAGGGGCATCCAGAAGCAGGGCTCCTCGACCACCACCTCCGCCATGATGGGCGTCTTTCGCGAGAACCCCCAAACGCGCAACGAGTTCCTCAGCCTCATCCGCGGCGTATAGACATCACCCAAACAGGTCTGGCGCGCTATCGTCGCTGACCACCGCCTGCCGGCGCCCATCCTTGAACTGGAGGCTGATCGGAAGGTTCTTCTTTAACTCGTCCGCCGAAGAAATGACGCGCTCGTTGGAGGCGCGCCGGACGACCGCGTAGCCCTTCGAGAGAATCAACTCCGGGTTGTGACCATCCAGCGCGCCGTCGAGCCGCTCCACACGCGCGCGGGCCCGCTCCAGCCTACGCAGGACGACTTCGGGCATCCGCTTCATCGCCAGATCGACGCGTTGCTGGTATTCGCGCAGCAGCAGCTCGGGCCTCCTCAGCGCATGACTCTGGAGTAGTCCAGTCACCCGGGCGCGCTCGCTCTTCAGGTGTGACTCCACCACGCGCCGGGCCCGGGCCACGCGGTCGAGCAATCGCTCGCGCAGGTCCACATAGCCCGCGCTTGCCAACTCTGCCGCCGCCGACGGCGTCGGCGCGCGGAGGTCCGCCACAAAGTCCGAAATGCTGAAATCCGTCTCGTGTCCCACGGCGGAAATGATCGGCACCGGCGACGCGTGGATGACGCGCGCAAGCTGTTCGCTATTGAATTCCCACAGGTCCTCCGCCGAGCCGCCCCCGCGCCCCACGATGATCACATCCACGCGGCCCGACTTCGCGAGTCTCGACACCGCGTTGGAGATTTCCGCCGCCGCACCCTCGCCCTGAACCCGAGCCGGCCATAGCAGCACCGGCAGAAACGGCGCGCGCCGGCCCAGGATGTTCAGGATGTCGCGGATCACCGCCCCCGTGGGCGACGTAACCACGCCGATGCGTGTCGGGTACAGCGGCAGCGGACGCTTTCGCGCGCCATCGAATAGGCCCTCTGCCTCCAGCTTCGCCTTCAGCGCCTGAAACTTCGCCCACAACTCTCCCTCGCCGGCGCGCTTCATCCCGTCCACCAGTAGTTGGTACTGCCCGCGCTTCTCAAAAACCGACACGCGCCCCCGGCACTCGACCTTGTCGCCCTCGCGCGGATCGAACGACATCCTGCCGCGGCTTCCCTTCCAGATCACGCAACCCAACAGCGCGCCCTCGTCCTTGATCGAGAAGTAGGCGTGCCCTGACGAAGCCACCATCCACGAACTGATCTCCCCGCTTACCACCACCGAGGCGAATCGCGCCTCCAACTCTCCGCGAATCAGCGCGGAAAGCTGGCTCACCGTCAGGATGTCCGAGGCGGCGCCCGCCTTGGAGAGGATATTGGCCATCGCTGATGAACTCCTCTCTGTCTAGACGCGGGGGATGTAGTCCGAGGCCCAGGTGCGAGCCTGCTTGCTATCCAGAATGTGGCACTTGCGCGCGCGCTTGAGCAACGCGCGGCTGAACATGGCGAGCGGCAGATACACCAGCGCGCGACTGTGCCGGCGCGCCAGTTCCCGCAACTCCGGATGTGGAGGCTTTGCCGAGACCACGGCGATGTAGCGCTCTTCCGACATCATGATCGCCGCCGCGACGAGAAGCCGACCGTGCGTCTCCCACCCGTACAGCGGAGGAAAGTCCCACACGTCGGCAATGCCCCGCGCCGGATAGACGGAAAGGATTCCCGAATACTCGATCCGCGAAATGCCAGGCCCGACCATCTCCCGGCCCAGCGGCGTGGAGTAGAACGCGATGTCCGACTCGTTGCTATTCTCCGCATACAGCGACGTCCGCCACAGATTGCTGGCCGCCAGGTGGACATCGCGCCAGATCAGGACGACGGGGCCGACCTTTCCCGGCGGGATGCGTTCCCGGCGGACGTATATCTTCCGTTCGTGAAGGTGCCGCATCGTCTCGCGTATATCCAGACCGTCGAGAACGCTCGAAGTGAACGGCTCGCTGGTGCTGTGATTCGCTCCAATCTCCTGCTGCGCGCGCGTGCGGATCGTGCGGAAGAAATTCTCAATGAAGATGTCCTCCGGAGGCCAGGAGCAGATCCCCGCGCCCAGCATCAGGTTCCTGCCAAAGCCCGCGCGCCATTTCAGCTTCTCCTCCGGCGTGGCTGGCGGGCGGCGGTGAAACTCGAAGAAAATCTCGCCGAGTGGCGGATACGGATACGCATGGATAGGCCTTTCCACGCCATCGGAAAATTCGGTGTGCAGGTTCAGGCTCGTGTGCTGCCCGTCGTGCTCCTGCTCCTCGCCCGGTCGCGCGTTCGGCGGATAGTGGCTCAGCGTCTCCAGCACGATCGCGCCAAAGTCGTCATCCACGCATCCCTTGGCCGCCTGCACCATCTCATAGAGTCGCGGCCTCAGATGCCCGCGAACAATCGCAAGGTTCCTTCCGAACTGAAAGAGCGCCCGCCATTCCGTCATGCTGATCGGCTCGTCATACTCCTCCTCATACTGCGCAGACGCCATGCGCAGGATTTGCCGGAGCGCACCGAGAATCGGAAACCGCGTTTCCGGACCATGGCCCGCGCGGAAATTCTCGAAGAGCCACGCGAGACGCGGCATCTCTCTCAGCACGAGGGGGAGTTGATTCTCCGTCAGTGGCGCGGACTGGAAGTTGGGCACCAACTCGTTCCACCGGCAGGATGGCAACCGGCGCTCCCGGCCCGCCAGCAACGCGCGCAGTGGCACCAAGTGTGATACAGCGCCAACGAAGAGGATATCCTTACCAACTCGGGAGAGCGCCCTCAGCCGCGCCGCCACCACGCGGAGGTTGCCTCCCGCATCGTCGGCGGGCATCCCTTCCGCCGTCGCCTCCGCCCACGCTGATAGCCCGATCCGCGTCGCCGCCCACTCGTCGGGTAGGCGTTGCCACCGGCCAGCATGGCCTGCGCGCCAGGTATCGACGAACTCCAGTGGGATGCGATACTCGCCTGCGAGTCGCGCCGCCTCCACCAGCGGATCGCACGGATCCGCCGCGAACATCAGCGCCGGCGCGCCTCTCCGCTTCCACGCGAGCACGCGGATTTCCGGCAGGGAACCAACCAGCTCGCGGAAGGGCTCCGCTAGCGGGCGAGGGAACTCGATGGCGATGCAGTCAGGGTGGCGCTCTGCCACCGCGCGGCGAACCTCGTCGGCACAGGCAAGTGACCCGTGGGCCACCGGGGCCATCCGGATGCCCGGGGCCAGCGCAACGGTAGGATCGGAGATCGTTTGCGAGACCTGCATGGTGGGAGATTTTCTCCCCCACCCGCGCAGGTCAAGGGAGTGTTCTTGCGCTACTTGGCGGCGGGCTTCTCCACGACGAGCCACCCGCGAACCCGCCCGCTTACCTTATCGACCTTGTTCATGGCGTCCCACATCTCCCGGGCGTCCACCCAGAATGGCTCGCGATCGGCATTTACCTCGAGGATCAACACCTGGTTGGTCGCCTCGTCGAAGTCCGCCACCGGCGAAAAATGCCCGCCCGAATTCACACGCTTATAGAGCCAGTTTACCGCGTAGTTGGATATCAGAACATCGTCGCCGGAAAGGCGGTTCTTCTTCAACGCCGCGATCCACGCATCGTAACCAAACTCGCCGTCCTCTGTCCCTGCGTGAAAGCGACTGGTCGCCAGGCCCGACCGGGTGTTGATCATCGTCATCAACTCCTCCAGCGTGAAGCCCTGCTTGTAAACCACATCCTGCGTGATGATGTGGGCGGTTTCAGGAATGAACAGGCTGTCCTGGGTGTAGGCCTCGCCCGGCTTCAGCGCATTCTGGACGATCACCGCGGAGGCCGCGCCACAGTGGCTCTTGAGTTGGGGAATCCACTTCGCAGCGAGTGGCGCGTAATCGATGGCGGCCTTCTTGTCGAGCAGTGCGGCGCCTTCATCGGAGCTTAGCGGAACCATCTTCGCCGCCGCTTCGAGCAGCTTCTCCCGCGCGATCTTCTCGGCCGCGACCTCCGTCGTGGCCGCCACTGCGGCGGTCGGCTGGTCTGCCGCGCGAAGCGCCATCGGGGAGGACAGCAGAAAGGCAAGCAGCGCAATCCGGAGAGTCAGTGCCATCGGGGAAATCCTCGCCATTAATTCAGTGAAGTTGATCCACGATCCCAAGGGGAACCGGACGCGGCAAGTCGAAAATGGCGAGCGTGCGCAGCCCGCTTGGCCTGCTCGTGTCACGCAACTGTCAAATTGGTTTCGTACCCCGCGCGTATTGGCAATTCTCGTTGTCGGCGCCCGGACCACATGCATAACCTTCGTGGAGAACCGCGCGTATCGAGCGTGGCAGCGTATTCGTCACGCCTCTTGCAAGGATCATCACGCGTGCCCGAGCAACCGCCACCTGCGGCCTCGGCTCGCAGGGGCCACTCGCGCCTGAAAGGCAACGAATGTCATCAGTCAAGCCAGCAACCTCCCGTGTCCGCCTCGCCTACTCGGAGGACTTCACGACCGCACCCGTCGTGCAGGGGCTGGATCAGGTTGTGAAGGGTGCGACCGTTCGCCGTTGCGTCAGTCTGTCTGAGGTGCGCGACCTCGCCCGCACGGGCGAGGCGGAAGTGGCCCTTGTTCCCACCGCCGACGCGCTCTGCCTCCCCAACGTGTCACTGATTCCGTGCAGCGCCGTCACCGCCCTCGGCGCCACGCGGTCGTTTATGCTTTTTTCCAAGAAGCTCCCCGGAGAGATCAAGCGCGTCCTCGTCGATCAGGAGGACTACGGCATGACGCCTCTGGCGAAGCTACTCTTTCCCAAGAAGCTCATGGTCCGCCCGGAATTCCTCGTCAGCGCAGAGCCGATCGATCCGAGCACTTACGACCTGATGCAGAATGATGGTTTCGACGCCTACTTGCTCACGGGCCGCAACGCCATCGTCGTCAAGCGCGAGCCCTTCGCGTTCACGTGGGACATGACGCTCGCGTGGTACGAGTACTCCCGCCTGCCATTCGTCGTCCACTGCTGGATCGTGAAGAAGGGGCTCAAGCTTGGCGGCGTCGACAAGCAGCTCGGCGAGCTCTCCCGCCGCATCGATCTCAAGGGCGAGTCGGCGATCAAGACAGCGGAGCGGATGAACGTCACCTCGTCGAGCATCAAGGCGATCTTCGAGAAGGGCTTCTTCGCCGAATTCAACCCCAACATCCTCACGGCGATCCGCCGCTTCGGCCAGGAACTGGCCCAGGC
This sequence comes from Candidatus Sumerlaeia bacterium, assembly GCA_038208905.1. Taxonomy (GTDB): domain Bacteria; phylum Sumerlaeota; class Sumerlaeia; order SLMS01; family SLMS01; genus JBBQYG01. The sequence goes on from JBBQYG010000003.1 coordinate 51,094, forward strand.
ACGGGTCCTGCCCGTGCAGGCGACGAGCGTCTATACGGAGCCGGCGGCCACCAAGCGACCCACCGGAGTGTGATCTCCGCCACGCTGCTCCTCGCCGCGGGGGCTTTCATCGCCTCCATCGCCGCGCGGCGAATTCCATCGCTGGGCGTGGTTTGGGCTACGGGACTCGCGCTTGCAGTGATCGCCGGGTGGGTGTCGGGAATGGTGCTGCATAGCCGCATCGCCCTGTGGGTACTTCTCTCTTTCGTCGCGGGCGCATTCCCGCTGCTCATCGTCCTGCGGCCCGCAGCAAGGGCCGCTTGGCGCGCCGCGCTCCGTTTTCGTATTGGCACGGGGCGGGATCGGCTGCCGACGCTACTGCTGATGGGCGGCCTCGCCGCGATGACGCTTCTGCTCGCCAAGGCGGTGGGCATTCCCTTGCTGAATTACGACGTGCTGAGCTATCATCTACCCCAAGCGGAGGCGATGACGCGGGCCGATGGCGGAGCGGCACTCTTCCAGTCGCCGGATTCCTTCTATGCGCGCATGGCGCTGGGCGGCCCGATCCTCGAATCACTTTTCATGAATCCCGGCAATCCGGGGCGATTTGGATTCGGCATTCAGGCGTTCATCGCGCTCTCCATCGTCGCGGGCGCCTGCTCCGCCGCGCGCTGCGCCGCGTGGCTTGGCGGGCGCCGAATCGCACGCCTCTGCGCGGGGTGGCTCTATCTCGCGCATCCACTCCTGGGCGGCGCGATGGACAACGCGCTTTTCGATCCCGTGATCGCGCTCCTCGCCATCGCATCACTCGAATTGCTTCTCCAGGGCGAGTCGATCCGTGGCCGTCGCTGGCAACTACTGCTGGCTGGTGCGCTCGCCGGAACCGCAGTCGCCACGAAGTTCTCCGCCGTGGGCACCGCGCTGATCCCCCTCGGAATCGTCTCCTCGTCCTGCCTGATCGGGCGTCTCCTCGCGCGGAGCGGACTTCCCGCGCTGCTGTGCCTTCGGAGCACCGCCCTCTTCGCCCTCGGCGCGTTCGCGGTGCTGGCACCGTGGTTTCTGCGCGGGATCCTGCTCGGCGGGCATCCGCTGTTCCCATTCATGGGCGAATCGGCGGGTTGGAGTCACGCCCAGGCGGAGTTCGTGGTCAGCGTCCACCAGCCACTGTCTCCTTTCTCCCTCGAATACTGGCGACAGTTTCTCACGCGCACGGGAATGCTGGGTTTTCCGATTCCATTCATCCCTTTCTCCGGAGCCAGCATTCTTCTCCTTGCCGCAGGCTGTTCCTTTTTCCCCCGCGGATCGCGCCTCGGTCGGCTGATCGTCATCGCGGCGCTGGTTGGATATGCCTCGTGGCTGACGCTGCGCCAGAATCCCGCGCGATTCCTTGCCCCCGCCGCCGTCCTGCTGATCCCGGTGGCGGCGACCGCCGCGATGCGGTGGCGGAGGGGCGCCGTCGTCAACTCCTTCGCCGCCCTCGTGCTCTTGCTCGCCACTCTTTCCGATGCGATGCCGCGCTACGTCCGCTGGGGCCTCGGCGAGCCCGTCTATCGGGCGCCGTACCGCGAAGCTATGCTCGACGAGCTTGGCGCGGGATTTCTCGCCGTCGCGCGCGCGGCCCGCGACGCGGCGCCCGCCGATGGGGAGTTGCTGCTCCTCTTCGAGGCCCGCCCCGCGATCTTCGCCCGGACGCCCGTGTGGAACACCGTCTGGGATGTGCCGCCCTGGGCTCCGTTGCTTAGGGAATCCGGCGACGCCACCGACTTCTCCGCCCGTCTCCGCAAGGCAGGGATGAGGGCTATCTTCGTCAACGAATTCGAGTGGAGCCGATTCCTGCAATTCTACGCGCGCGACCGCTTTCCCAAGGGGGAATCCCTCATGGGACGCGTCGGTCTCTCCGCGCCCGGCGGAGACGAGGCCGCGCTCGCATCCCTCCGCGCGTTCCCTCCCTTCCGGTTTGCCTCGCTTTCGGATCGGGAGTTGACCATCCTTCTCCAGTTCCTGCACACACACCGCGCGCGGGCCGCTGCTGCAACACCTGCCGGGCCCCATTCCGAAATATGGTATGCCTACCTTGATCAAGAATAGCCTCTTCGCCCCGCTCCTCCTCGTCGCCGCTTCCACTGTATTTGCGAAGGTTCCGCCGCCCGAGGTGCTAAGCGCCTCCCACGCCAACATTGCAGAAGGCATCATCACGCTGACCGGCGATCCCGAGCGCCACCGAATCGCAGCACCGCCCGCGGTTCTACTTCACCTAGACAACGACCTCGGCAAGGGTGGTCACGGCGGCTTCGAGGTCCACATCGATGGCGATGGAAAGGGAGACCTCGAACTTCAGGCGATCTTCGAAGGGAAACTCCCCGTGCTCGTGCCCAGACGCTCGAAGCCCGCCAACGGCCCCGGCATTGTGCGTTGGGAACTCCCCGTGGCGGAGCGCGTCACCAGCGCCACGCTCACGCTTCGCGGCGAAGGCACCGCGCGCATCGCCGACTGGCGCATGGCCGACTTCGGCGAGTTGGCGCCGACTGATCGTATCGCGGCGCTCTCGGGGGAGCCTCTCCGGGCCGTCCGCGCGGCGAAGCCCGTTGCGAATGGAAAACTCGAACTGGAACTCACCGTCCCTCAGTCAGCGCGCTTCTTCATCACCACCGCCCGCCTGCGCCTGGAATGGAAGTTCGATAACGGCACCGTGCTCGAAAGCTCCTTCGATTCCGTCAGCTCGCCCACGGGCGCCCGCACCGACATCGTCCGCTTGCAGATTGCCATTCCAGACAATCCGGAGACTGTCCGCTCCGCTCGACTTCTGGCAGCCCTCGATTCCGAGGTCGCGGAAATCGCTGCGCTGAAGTTGGACCTGTCGGAGTTCGCCGGCCCATCCTACGAAGTCGCAGGCCGCAGCATCGAGGACTTTGCCGTCATCGAGCGAAACGGCGAGCTCGCCATCTACTCCTGCGTCTCCGCCGACGGGGTTTCGCGCCGCCAGGATCAGCTCCCGGTGCAGACCGCTTCCGTTTGGCTAGCCGTCGGCAACGGCGCCGAGTGGGCGGTGGACGAGGAGCTGCTTCGCATTTCCCCCGGCGGGGGAGAGGCCGGTGGCCCGATGGCGATTTCCGCGGGGCGTATAGACAATCGCTTTTACGGATTCTACACGCTTCCCTACCTCGACGGGCGGGAGGGCCTTGGCATTTCCAGCGCCACAACCTCTCTTCGCCTGGTCGCCTCTACCAAGAATCCCGTCTGGGTTCCCCAGGCAAGCGCGGGCGGCACCCTCTGGCGCGGGAATGCCTTCCTCGAACTCAACGGTTCCATGATGCTGGTCGGCATCGAGCGCCCTGTCGGCGCATCGCCCCGGGCCCGTGCCCTTTCAAGCATGCTGCAAACTCGATGGACCGATCTTGGCCTTCTTCCCCTTCCCGCCCTGCCACCTCAGGTCGAGTGGATCACTGGCTTTCAGGACGAGGGGATGAACTACCTTCTCGCGGGCCCCCATGCGATGCTCTATCGCAGCGAAGATCCCCTGCGCGGCTGGACTGGGGCACCCTTTCCAAGTCCCGAAGGCGCGGAGAAGTCGCAACTCCTCCGCTGGGACAACCGCCTCTGGCTCTTCTGGCAGGTGCGCCGCAACGGTCGCGGCATCGTATCGTGGGCTGAAGTGGAGGAGGTTGACGACAGTTTCAAGGTATATGCAGACAAGCCGTTCCGCGCGCCGGCCCTGCAGGCGAGCGACGAAGTACGCCCAACACCAATCCCGTTGGAGGGAACACATGGACGAAAGTAAAGTCGTCGAGGCCATCCTCAAGTCGCCATCGCCGCTGAGTGTCGCCCAGCTCGCGCGCCAGTTCCGCGTGAAGGGCCCCGCGCGGCGCGAGTTCCGCGGACTCCTCCGCGACCTGGAGCAGCGCGGCGTCGTCGCCCGCGTGGGCGGGAAGAGCTACACGCGCCCGACCGGCAGGAGTTCCGCCATCATCGGTCGGCTGGAGGTCACCACGCGCGGCTTCGGGTTCGTGCGGCCCGACTGGAGCAGTCTCTCCGGCAAGCCGCCCTTCCAGGGCGACCTTTTCATTCCCCCGCGCAGCATGGGTGCCGCCCTCGATGGCGACCTCGTCCGCGCGGAGTTCCTCCGCAAGGACGAGCAGGGCGCCAGCGGGCGCATCGAGGAAGTCATCGAGCACGCGCACACCTCCATCGTGGGAAGATACCAGCGCACCGGCGGCCGCACCGCCGTTGTGACGCCCCGCAGCCAGCGTATCGAACGCCGCATCGAGGTCCCCCCCGTCGAGGCTTCCCTCGGCGTCGCCGATCACGATTGGGTCGAGGTCGAGATCACCAACTTTACCGACGCCCCCTCCGACTTGAAAGGCCGCGTTATCTCGCGCCTCGGAGTGGACGGCGACCGGGGCATCGACGTATTGCTCGTGCTCCGAGACCTCGGCATCGTGGAGGAGTTTCCCGCGTCCGTGGAGAAGGAAGTCGAGGGACTGCGTTTCGACTGGGACACGGACCTGAAGGATCGCAAGGATTACCGAAAGCTCCCCACCATCACCATCGACCCCAAGACCGCCAAGGACTTCGACGACGCCCTCAGCATTGAGCCGATTCCCGGCGTCGGATGGCGTCTATACGTCCACATCGCCGATGTCGCGCACTTCATCAAGCCCGGCACCGCGCTGGACAACGAGGCCGTCGAGCGCTCCACCAGCGTCTATCCCGTGGATCGCGTCGTCCCGATGCTCCCCACCAAGATCAGCAACTACCTCTGCTCCCTTGTCCCCAACGAGGACCGCCTCACGATGACGGCGATCATGGAAATCAGCACCGACGGCCTCCTACTCCGGAAGGAATTTCACAGCTCTGTCATCCACAGCGACTATCGCCTGACCTACGAGCAAGTGCAGGAGGCATTCGACGGCCATGCACCCGCCGACGCCGCGTTTGCCCACGTCGTCCCGCTCATGAACGAGCTTCGTCCCGTGGCGCGCGCCCTGCGCAAGCGGCGCTTCGCGCGCGGTGCGCTCGACCTCGACATTCCCGAGCTCAAGATCCTCTTCGACGAGAGCGGCGCCGCGTCGGATATCAAGTTCTATCCGCATTTCGAATCGCACGAGCTCGTCGAGGAGTGCATGCTCATCGCCAACGAGGCCGTCGCCCAGATCCTCACTGAGAAGGAGGCGCCTCTTCTGTATCGCGTGCACGAGGTCGCCGATCAAAAGCGACTGGAGCAACTTGCTCCCGCGCTCGGGGTCTTCGGCATCAAGCTCTCGGGCCGCGAGGACCAGATCACGCCGAAGGATATTCAGCGCGCGCTGGAACAGGCCCAGAAGCACCCCGCCGGGCACATCCTCCGAAGGCTTGTCCTGCGGGCGCTGCGCCGCGCGGAGTACGATCCCGTCAACGTGGGCCACTTCGGGCTCGCGTCGGAGTGCTACTGCCACTTCACGTCGCCGATCCGCCGCTATCCCGATGTCGTGGTCCATCGCCAGCTCAAGTCTCTCGAGGCAAAGGGCCCCCTCGCGTATCCCCGTGATGACAACGATCTGGAAACGCTTGGCGAGCACACCAGCAGCCGCGAGCGCCGCGCCCAGGAGGCGGAGTGGGAAGCCACGGCCATCAAGAGCCTCGAGTTCATGAAGCCCCGCGTCGGCGACGAGTTCGATGGCTATATCTGCGGCATGCAGAATCAGGGAATCTTCGTCGAACTGGTCGAGTTCCCCATCGAGGGCTTCGTCAAGAAGGTGTCCCTTCGCGCCGACCGCTACGAACTCGACGATACCGGCATCCGCATGGTCGGCAAGCTCTCGGGCCACGTCCTCAAGCTCGCCGACAAGGTACGCGTCACCATCGACCGCATCGACCCGATGGCGCGTCGGCTGGACCTGACACTGCTGGAACAACCGAGCACGCTCATGGGTCGACGCGCGAAGAAGGCAGTCGGCGGCACGCCCAAGCCCAAGCCAAAGGGGAAGGGACGGCGAGGCTAGAATGATTCGCGAAAGGCATGTTGTGAAGGGGTCAAAATAAGGGGACCGTGGGCGCTCGAGCTTGGGAAGAAACCCAAATAGCCATCCACGTGGTAAGGTGGTTTGAGCTTTCGCATGGAGAAGAGCCAGCCGCGAGCCTGCAATGCGCCCGCTTTTTTCCCCTTTGATCGGACGATGGTTTTTTTCTCAAGATCCCTCGCTCACGCTGCCTTGGGAGGCGTGCGTTGGGTACCTCCCATCTTGGAGACGGAGGGTTTTTTTCGGAGGGGTGGGAAGAAAAACTCCCATTTGCGCCATGGGCGCTGGTTTCAGCTCTCGCTTAGCCGCTTCGCCGGTTCCTTCCACAGGAGGCTGTGTGCCTCGCGGAGCAGCGCCGGGATGCGGTCCTTGAAGGGGGATTTCTCCAGGGCGGGCGCCAGATCGACTTCCGCCGCTTTCTCCGCATTCCCGCCGGGGAACCAGTGCCCCGCGTTGCCCAGAAGGTTGTATCGCATCTGGGCGTACTCCTTCATGTCAAAGGCTCGCGCCAGGTTGTGCAGCCACAGGATGATCGGCATATTCACGTTGCCGGGCGTCTGCTCCCACTTGGGAAGGCCCTCCGCGAATCGCGAGGCAAAATCGGCGCCCACGGCCTCCGCCATTGCCGCGCGCAACCGCGCCTCGATCGCGGGTAGCAACTCCGCCGTGCGGTCGCGATACGCCAGCGACTCCACATGCAGCTCGAAATCCGATGGCCGCGCCGCGCCGACGCTGAGGGTGTGGACCTCTGGCCGGGCGAGGCAGAACAGATTGTTGAAGATGATCGGGTGCAGGGGCGCCGTCAGCTCCGCCATGCGCGCTGTCGGTTTATAGAGCATCCCGCCCTTGTCCGACGGACTGATGATGAACACGCCCATGTCGTGCGCGCGCGCCTCCATCACCGCGGGCCAGTTGTTCTGGAAGATGTAGTACCAGTGGATGTTCACGTAGTCGAAGCCGCCGCCAGTTTCCGTGCGGATCGCCTTCAGGATCGTGTCGAGGTGGGCGTGGGTGGAGAACCCGACATGCCGCGCAAGGCCCTCGCGCTGGAGCTGACGCGCCGCCTCCAGGCAGCCGCCCGGCTTGATCGACCACTCCAAAGTCTCCTCGTCGTTGATGCCGTGGAGGGATAACAGGTCGACGTACTCCAGCTTTAGCCTCGCCAGTGAATCCAGAAAGTTCGCGCGGAACTCCGCCACGTCGGCAACGGGAGCCACCTTCGTCTGGACGATCAATTCCTCGCGGGGAAACGTAGGCAACACCAGCCCAAGCTGACGCTCGCTGGACCCGTAACCCCGCGCCGTTTCGATGTGGTTAACGCCCACCTCGAAGGAGCGCCGGATCGTGGCTTCCAGGTTGGCTTGGTTCTCCGGCGGAACTTCGGACAGCGGCGTGTCCTGCCACTTGTGCTGATAGCGCATTCCGCCACAGCTAAATACCGGCATCGCCAGTTCTGTCCTGCCAAATCGCCGTCGTTCCATTGCGGTTTCCTTGCCTTCACGGTCGGGCTGTCGGTGCCCAGTGCTACGCCAGCAAATATCGGAGCAACCCCTCCCGCGCCGCAAACGCAAAACCGCCGGGCGCGTTATCGGCGCCCGGCGGTTTGATGGGTCAAGCGAGGGTAAGTGGCGGACCGCCTACTCGTAGATCGACCAGTTGTTCGTCGCCAGCGGCGATGCCTGGCCGGGGGAAGCTGTCGTCGTCGGAAAGAACGTCGCGGAGGAATCGACATTCGTCACGAAGAGCGAGCGCACGAGGCTGACAGCGGCACTTCCCGCGCGGGTGGCGGCCGAGTCCGTCTGGCCCGTGGAGTTGATCGGCGCAAAAAGTGCCAAATCAGTCTCGGCGCCGAAGTTCACTCCGTCGATCACGAAGTCCAGCGGGAAGATTCCAACGCCGGTTCTGGCCGCGGCGCCCGGGAACATCAGGGCGACGCTGTCGGCGGTCGCGAGGCCGATGTTTCCAGACGTGCCAAGAGTGCCCGTGACATCGGTCAGCACCGTGAGCGTATTGCCGTTTGCCGGTGTCCATGTGGCCGGAGCGCGGCGGGGCTCATAGAATACGCGGACGCCCGTGGGAACGGAGTCCAGCCATGCGGGCTCCGCCTCGGGATCGGCCGTGGTGGGGATTCCCACGGCAAGGACGATGTATTCGCCGGCGGCGATCGAGGTGGAAGCGGGGAAGGAAACCATGCCTTCGCCCGCGCCACTCCTGTCCTCATCGGTTACTACCACCCCGCTGATGTCGATCGGCGAGGCGCTGGTGTTCAGAATCTCGATCATTTCCGACGTTGCGGGATCGGAGATCACCTCCGTGATAAACAGCCCAGCGTAATCCGCCGGATCGGCGGAGAAGCCCAGGACATCGACTGTCTCCGTGTCGCCGCTCTGGTCGTTGCTCTGAATCGTGAGAGTGGCTTCGGCGCGGCCCTTGAACCCTGCCGGCGTGAACTGGATCGTCATCGTATTGGTGGTGCCGGCCGCAATATTCGCCGGCGCAACGGCAATGCCGAAGAGCGTGGGATTCGTCCCGGCGAAGGAGCTCGTGCCGCCGTTCACCGTCAGAGTCGCCGAGGAGCCCCCGTTATCCACGTCGAAGCTAGCTTGCGCATTCCCCGTCGGGAGCGTGCGCCCGATCGGCAGGAGCGCTGTCTGCACGAAGATGTCGGGATTGTCCCCCGCGACACCGCGCAGGCCGTTGATGTAGGCGATGTTGGCGGGATTGTTGCCCGCCCCGGGGGTGAAGACGGAAATGGCCTGATCGTAGTCGCTCGGCAAGGCAAACGTCCCGCCGTTAGCGGCAACATTTAGGTTGGTAACGTCAATGTCGAGGGTCGAATGGCTAGTTTGGGGACTCCCAACCGCCAATCCGAATCGAAAGTTCAAGGGATCGTAGAAGGGGGGGATAGTTGTAGAAGACGTGCGTGGAAGAAAGTACTCCCCGCCGATTCCTATCACGATAACGTCGGCCGTCCCGCCAATATCCATTCCGTCATCGGCGGTGACATTGAACGGCAGCAGCGAATCGAAGGGGGTGTCTTCGCTGAAGGCCAGTGTATAGTCCCCGCTGCCCGGATCGTAGGTCGTATCATTGACTACAATCGGTGTGCCCGCATCGTCCTCCCAGATGGTGATGATCGTCCCCGCAGCCAGATTCTGGAATCCTGTGCCCGAAAGCTGGATACCGCCCCCACCGATGGCGCCGGCAGTGAGCCCATCCATTATCACGTAGTTCTGGTAGTTCCCCGTCGTCGTCACCAAGACCTCGACAAACTCCTCGGAGTTAGGGGGTAGTCTTCGCCTCGTTCACGACCAGTGCCGCGCTCGCGGTCCCCGCCACTCCAAGCATGGCGGCAACCACTGCCGCTGCGGATCGCAAAGTCCTGTGGATCATCGCTGATTCTGCTTCTTCGTTCCTCGGGGATGGGTACACCATGCCAAATATGCGGAGACGTTGCCTTGGAACTGGTCCGCGATGCAACAAGAAAATCAGTCCCCGCGGCATTTTATACGCGATTATGGCCGGGGGAGCCGCAGCCCCATCCAAGACTCGCCCTGGACCGTTACGTCCTGCCCGGTCTTACCTAGGCCTTCTCATCCATCGCCGAGAAAATCGCCCCGCCCAGCGCCGCTCCTATGATCGGAGCCACCCAGAACATCCAGAGCTGGCTGATCGCGCCGCTTCCCGCAAACACTGCCACGGCAGTGCTGCGCGCGGGGTTTACCGATGTGTTGGTGACGGGGATGCTGATGAGGTGGATCAGCGTCAGGCCCAGGCCGATGGCGACGGGGGCGAAGCCCTGGGGGGCGCGCTTGTGCGTCGCGCCAAGGATGATCACCAGGAACATCAGCGTCATTACGACCTCGGTCACGAAGCCCGACAGCAGCGAGTACCCGTGGGGCGAGCGAGCGCCATAGCCGTTGGAGACGAATCCGCCTATCTCGAAGCCGGGCTGACCGCTCGCGATCACATACAGCACGCCCGCCCCCGCAAGGCCGCCGACCACCTGGGCGATGATATAGGGCACCAGATCCTTGGCCGGGAATCGCCCCGCGACACACAGGCCAATGGACACCGCCGGATTCAGATGGCATCCCGAAATGTGGCCAATCGCAAAGGCCATCGTCAACACCGTGAGGCCAAACGCGAGCGAGACCCCGGCGTATCCGATTCCAAATTGGGGAATGCCCGCCGCGAGGACGGCGCTCCCGCAACCCCCCAGCACTAGTCAGAACGTCCCGATAAACTCCGCCAGCAGTTTCTTCTGCATTGCAAGGCACCCCCGAGGACAGTTCCCGCGCGCGCGGGTCGGATGTGGTCAACATTGACCGGGCCAGCCTGAATCGGCTGCCTCAGTGGTCAATAGTGTTCTTGCAATCGCGCGACGACGGAAGGGGGCCGCTCCGCCGAATCCGGACAAGTCTCAAGGCCGCTGGTCCCGCTCCTCGTCCATATCGAGATGAAATCGGCGAAGAAATCGGTGTAGCCACGGTGCGGCAAGGAATGCGGCCGCCGAAAAGAACACAATCCCAATGAAGAGCGCATAAGCGGAGGCGAACAGCTTGCCCCCTGTTGTTTTCAACTCTGTCACAGGTCCCATTCCCGCGAGGATCATCGATGCGTTGAGAAGCGCATCCACCCATGCCATGCCCTCTACCATCTTGTACCCACACGTCCCGATCAGCAATGCGACGAGGATGATGGCGCCAGAGATGGCGCTCATCGCGGCTTGCGAATGGAATGGGATACTGGGAATCCTCGCCGAAGTAGTAGACCGAGTTTGTCTTTCTGCCGATGGCGAAGTAGTTCTGCGAAATCTCGATCACTTTTCCATTCTTGCTCTCCCGCTCTTCCACAATGCGGGCCTCCACTCCATCTACCATCAGGGTTTCCTCGGTGACGGTGATAGTCAGGGTCTCGCCCGAAGCATTGTCGAACTCCGCATACTCGGCGACCCACCCGGGCTCCAGGATGAAGTAGGGATTCGTTCCGGCTGACATGAGATCAGACTTGTCCTCCGGGAAATCGCGCTGGAAGTCGTCGGCCTTGGTCCCTCCCGTGTGGGCATAGGATGCGGCAAACACGAGGGTGCCCAATGCAACGGAACAGCACACTGACTTGTTCATGGCGAACGCTCCTTGCCGCTTTGAATCAGAATGGAATCCGCTGCGATTAGGAAGCAGTAGCCATTCGGAAGCTGAAGTTTTTGAGGAATCTCCCCTCGCCACCATAAAATCCAGGCTCAAGGATGGCCCTAAGAATCCGATCCGGAGGAATCCACCCATGATTGTGCGCGTCGCCGCCGTACAGGCATCACCCGTATTCCTCGATCTGGATGCCACCCTTCAGAAGACAATCGGCCTGATTGAGGAAGCCGCGGCGCTCGGCGCGCGCTACATCGTCTTCCCCGAGTCGTGGCTTCCCGGCTATCCCGCATGGCTCGACTTCTGCCCGGGCGCCGCGTTGTGGAATAGCCCGGGCGCGAAGGCCGTCTTCGCGCGGCTCCGCGAGAACAGCGTGGTGGTCGACGGGCGCGAGACCCAGGCGCTCGCTGAGGCCGCCCTACGCCTCGGCGTCGTGCTCGTCGTCGGCATCCATGAGCGCGTCGACTCCGGGCCAGGACGCGGCACCCTCTATAACACGTTGCTCACATTCGACGAGATGGGAGCACTCGCAAACGCACACCGCAAGCTGGTCCCCACCTACACGGAACGACTGCTCTGGGGACAGGGCGACGGCAAGTCGCTCGTCGCGACGCCTACCGGAGTTGCCGGCCGCGTCGGAGGGCTCATCTGCTGGGAGCACTGGATGCCGCTTTCGAGACAGGCGCTACACAACTCCGGCGAGGACATCCACGCCGCCGTGTGGCCCACGGTGCATGAGATGCACCAGATCGCCAGCCGCCACTATGCCTTCGAGGCACGCTGCTTCGTCGTTGCCAGCGGGGGGATATTGCGAGTCCGCGATCTGCCCGCGGACTTGGAAGTCATCGCTGAACTCAAGGACCGCCCCGATCACATGGTACTTCGCGGCGGGAGCGCCGTCATCGGCCCCGACGGCAAGTACATCGCCGAGCCAGTCTTCGCCGAGGAGACAATCGTTGTCGCCGACTGCGATTTCCGCCGTATCGACGAGGAACGCATGACTCTCGACACAGCCGGACACTACTCGCGCCCCGACGTGTTTAGGTTCGGCATTCGCGAATAGCCCCAAGCGAGGCAGGTGGAGCCTTCCGCTCGCCTATGTCTTGTATTGCGACCCACGCGAGCCTCCTCCGTGACAGCCCGGGTGAGGTCGGCGTTCATTTCCCATGCTTTCACACCCAATAATAAGTAATCGAGTGTTTGTATTTGTGGGGTCCAACCCCACATCCCTTCATCGAGTTCGCCGACGACAACCCCTTAGTGAACAAGTCGTGGTGGGGAAAGGAGCTCTGCGAGGCGCTCATCTCCGAGCGCCTCAAGTGGTTCTCCGAGACCGATATCAGCGTGGCCGCCGACGAGGAATCCCTCCGCCTGATCTCGCGCTCGGGCTGTCGCCAGTTGCTCATCGGGCTGGAGAGCCCCGCCGCCTCCGCCCTTGGCGGCTCGAGATGCGCACCGACCTCAAGGCGCGCCGCGCGGGAACCAATGAGGAGCCCATCCGCCGCATTCAGGACCACGGCATCACCGTGAACGGCTGCTTCATCCTCGGCCTCGACGGGCACACGCCGAAAGTGTCCGAGGAGATGTACGACTTCGCGCACTGGATGCCGCTCTACGAGGTGCAGATCACGGTACTCAAGCCATTTCCGGGAACGCCGCTCTGCGAGCGGCTGCTCCGCGCGGGGCTGCACGAGTTGTCGCGCCCGCTGTAAAGCGCAGAGGCGCTGGAGGAGCGTCGCAGGCTGTTCTTTCGGAACCTGATGCGGTCGCGGCGCGCGGTTTCAGTTGGCAGTCTCCCATTGCGTCTTGGACCCGTCGGCTATTGAATCGCGTGACCATAAATTCGGGAGAATTGGAAATGCATCCCTTCACTTGGCTGCTCGCACTATCGGTCCCTACGGGTGTCTGGGCCGCGGGAATCAACATCGCCGCCGATGTGAATCGCGACGGAGTGGTCGACTTTGCCCGTGACGCGCCCGGAAAGGCCCAGTGGTCATGGGAGCGCGGCGCCGTCTTTCTGAACAACAACGATAGCGACGCCAACAGCGGCCAGCCGGATCACGCCGATGATGTGGTAAACGATGCCGCGGATCTGGCGGACCTTGCGCCGATCCTGATTCAGCGCCTCTCCAGCATGGAACCCGGCTCGGTGCTGAGCGTGGGGGTAAACCCGTCGGCGGCCCCCTATATCAAACTCTTTGCCGGAGGGAGCGCAGGTTGGCAGCCCCTGAACTCCAACGGATCGAACGTGCTCGATGCCGCTCTCCTTGCCGTCGGCGATATCGAGCTGCGCATCGAGGCCAACAGCTATGCCCTGCCCGCGTGGGACGGCCAGGTGGACGTGACCGCAACGCTGGTGCCGCCCGGTGGACAATCGGTCAGCGATACAGTGCGCCTGCGCGTGGCGCCTTGGCTGATGCTCGGTCACTCCCGCCCGGCCACCCAGGTCTATCTGCGCGAGTACATCGGCCAGAACGACGTGATGCGCGGTCAACTCCAGGCGATCCTCCCGGGGATCGGGTCGTCGCTGGTTGTCTCCCCACAGTCGGATCCCTACCCCTCCAACAATATCTGGATGCAGGACGCGATGGAGATCGGCTATTCGGAGATGCCCGGTCGCCGGATGAACGTGGTGCTCAAGTCGAACCGCGGCCCCTCGTGGCCACTGAGCAACTACCCCAAGGACGAGCTGCTGGGCCGCGACTTTGGATGGTTCCAGATCGGTGACTATCGATCGTCCTTTGCCGTCGGAAGTGCACCCGACGGCTGGTTGGATTGGTTCGGCAATTTGGAGGTCACGCCGCCGATCATCGGCCACCCCTTTGGCCGCGCCTACTATGGCTGGAATCCCGAGAGCGGCCAAGGCCTTGATCCGCGAATCGTGGGGATGATCGACGCGCAGAACCTTCAGGCACCCGCGCTCAAGCTCGATGTCGGCTGGCTCCTGATTCAGCATGTGGACGAGTTGGTGTGCTGGGTGCCCGCCGCCGATGGCGGATGGAGGATTCTCGTCCCCGACACGCGCGTGATGTATCAGCTGCTGGATGAATGGGTGGCTGCTGGATATACGTCACAGCCCATGATGAGGCTCTATGAGCCGACAGAGTCCGTCGGCGCCTTCCGCAACGACGCAACCGATCGCGCGCGCAACCTGGCGCTTCAGTCCAGCCGCATCGATCCGGTCATCGAGGCGATGAAGTCCGCCTGGGGGCTGACCGAGGCGCAGGTAATCCGCGTGCCGTCGGCGTTCTACAGCAACGGCGGCGCATACGTCCCCTCGATGGTGAACGCGTTGGTGGTGAACGGGGCGATCCTGGTCGCCGATCCCCACGGTCCCGAGCCCGATGGGGCCGATCTGATGCAAGCGCACTTCAGGGAGAGTCTTGCCGCCGCGGGCGTCGAGCTGGCAGTGCATTTTCTGGACGATCAGCGCTATCACCGCTGGAGCGGGAACGTCCACTGCGCCACCAATGCCCGGCGGGAGGCATACGATCCGGGCGTCTGGGCATCGCTCACCGTGGAGCCCGCGTCCTCCGACAGTGAGAACTGGATGCTTCGCTAGAGGGCATCGCATCCGCTTTCCCCTGCCTGCCGGCCCTGTTGTTCACCACCCATACAACTGACTAGGCTGGCCCTTTCACCCTCGAAGGAACCTCTGACCTCTGCCCCGACTCTTCCTGTATATACGCCTAGCAAGGCCTAGCGGAGCAATACGGCCATGGCGTTTCTGATTCCGTGGCAAAAGGACGCGTTCGACGGCATCATCGCGGGGGCTCCGGCCAACGCGGCGCTCAACCGCCAGCTCGCGGCAGGCGGGCTCTTCGTGAAGCCGGGCGCGATCAGCGTGGTGGACGCGACCGTGATCCGCGCGGCGACGCGCCCGCGCAGCAGTCCGCCGCGACGCCGACGCCGCGTAGACCGGGATGATCCCGGATTTCGACGTGACGCCGGCGAATGTGGCGGACATCGACGTGTTCGAGCAGGTGCTGGGCGACGGCATCGCCGGCGGACTGGCGGACAAGGGCCACGACTCGGCGCAGAACCGCGCGGCGCTGGAGAAGCGCGGCGCGTCCGACGGCACCATGCGGCGCATCAGGGCCAAGTGCCCGCCGCCGATCCGCGCGCTCAAGCGATGGCGCCGGCTGGGCCGCGCCGTATATACAGGCATCGTCCGCTTCCGCGAACAGGTCAGCCTGGCGATCCTCGCCCACAACCTGCTCAAAGCAGTCCAGCGACGGCACAGCCGCACATGACGCCAGGTCAGAGGGCGGCAACGCGCACCGCGAACCCGCGCAGGGCCACCACCACCGCGCGCAATCGACCGCCCAGAAGGCTCCAACGCGGCATCGAAGAGGGAAAATGTGGCTCCGGGGCGAAAAAACGAGGTTGCTTTCAGAACGGAGAGGGGCGGAGGGTCAGGTCAGAGGTTCCCTTTCAGACTACCGCAACGAAGAAGAGCTAAAGGCCGATCTCGCGAGGCGGTTGAACGTTGCGTCCGATGATGTCGAAGT
>JBBQYG010000004.1:0-61327 GCA_038208905.1 Candidatus Sumerlaeia bacterium
CATTCAGCTCCCCCCCCGCCAGCGCCAACCGGCCCACCGCATAGACTGCGCGCGTGTGCCCATCTAGCACACCCTCGCCAATCAGCGCGTCCACAAAGCCCTCGTCGGCGCTGACAAAAACGTCGATAGCCGCGCCCTCGCGAATCTGTCGCGCGAGCAAGCCGGTGGAGCCCGCTGTCATCGTGACGGCAACACCGCCGCGCTGCTCCCACAGGCGCGCGATCTCCTCCAACGCGGGGGCCGCATTCGCCGCGACGCCCACAAGGAGCGGCTTCTCCACCGCGCCGCGGTCCACTCCACATGCGAGGCCCAGTGCCAATAAAACGTACATCATCCAGCGACGCCACTGCCCGCGCACCCGGCTCTCTGTGTTCTCTGTGACTCTGTGGTGAGCCATCTGTCATCCCCGCGTGGGATCGGGCGACGCCTTGGGGAACGCCGCAAAGAACGCCGACTTGTAGTCTTCCCATCGGCCCGCGATAATCGCGTCGCGCATCTCCTCGCATTGCCTGAGGAGATAGCGCAGGTTGTGGATGCTCGCGAGGATCCCGCCCAGGATTTCCCCCGAGCGATGGAGGTGGTGGAGATAGCCGCGGCTGAAACCCTCGCGGCAGGTGTGGCAATCGCAGCCCTCCATGATCGGCGCCGGGTCCTCCCGGAACTTCGCATTGCGCAGGTTGAGCCCGCCCGCCGGATCGAACACGCGCGCATTGCGGGCGTTGCGGGTTGGCAACACGCAGTCAAACATATCCACGCCGCGATCGACGGCCCAGATCAGGTCCTCCGGCGTTCCGATTCCCATCATATAGCGTGGGCGGTCGGTCGGCAGTTCGCTCACCGAAATCTCCAGCATCCGATAGGTCATCGACCGCTCCTCGCCAACGGCAAGACCGCCGACCGCGAATCCCACCGAGTCGGGCGCCGTGGCCACGGTCGCCCGCGCGGAGGCGACGCGTTTTGCCGCGTCCATTCCCCCCTGCACGATGGGGAATATGCACTGGTGTGGCTTGAGCTGGATCGTGAGGCAGCGTTCCAGCCAGCGCAGCGTGCGCGCGGTGCTCTCCTCCAGCACGGCCCCCTCCATGCCCACCGACGGGCATTCGTCGAAGGCCATCACGATGTTCGCGCCAAGGGCCTTCTGGATCTTCATGGAAATCTCCGGCGAAATGAAGCACGCGGCGCCATCCAGCGGCGACTTGAAGGTGACGCCCTTCTCTGTGATCGTCCGCAGTTCCGCGAGCGAGAAGACCTGGAACCCACCCGAATCCGTCAGGATTGGACCGTCGTAGCGCATGAACCCGTGAAGTTCCCCTAGGCGCTCGATCACGCCCTCCCCGGGGCGCAGGTGAAGGTGAAACGTGTTGGAGAGGATGATCTGGGCGCCCATCTCCCTCAGATCCCGCGGGGTGATCGCCTTCACCGTCGCCTTGGTTCCCACCGGCATGAAGCACGGCGTCCTTACAGCGCCGCGGGGCGTCGCGAAGAGCCCCGCCCGAGCGTTGCCACTGGTGCCCTCGATGAAGAGATTGAATGTCATGTTCCCTGGTCGGCGCCTCCTTGGCGCGCCCGATGGGGCTCCCGGGCGGGCGGCGGCGCAAGCCCTTGAAAAGGAGTCCTTGCCACCCGCCCAATCCTTTGCGCACTGTTTTCGTCTATACACTTACGGGATGAATCGAGAGTCGCAACTCGCGAGGGAATGATGAAGGTACTTATAATCGAAGACGAGCCATCCGTCAGTTACTACCTCCGGGAGGTGGTGGTGACCTTGGGCCATGCCGCGGAATCGGTCGGCGATGGGGCCCTTGCTGTAGATGTATTCAATAAATTCAAGCCCGATCTGGTGATCTGCGACATTCGCATGCCCCACAAGGACGGGTTTCAAATCCTCGAGGAAATCCGCCGGCGGGACCACGAGGTCATCTTCATCATGATGACCGGCTACGGGTCCGAGGAGTTCGCGATGCGCGCCCTCGAGCTGCGCGCCAACAACTACCTCCACAAGCCGATCCGCTTCGAGATGATCGGCGCCCTCATTGAAAAGTACAATGAGCGTATCCGCTCCCGCCTTGTCCGCAAGGAAGTCCACCGCATGGTCACCCGGCGCCAGACCACGATCGAGGTGCCGAATCGCCTGGAACGCGTCTCGGACGTGGTGGACCTGCTGGTGGGGGAGACGGTGGGCTGGCTCACAGACGACGAGCGTTTCAGCATCCAGCTCGGCCTCTACGAGCTGATCGTGAACGCCATCGAGCATGGCAATCTGGAGATCACCTACGAGGAGAAGAATCGCGCGCTCTACGAGGGGCCATCGCGCTACACCGAACTCGTCCGCCAGCGTCTCGAAGACCCTGCCCGGATTAATCGTCGCGTCCTGATCGAGTTCCGCTTCGAGAACAATCGCCTCGAATGGATTATCACCGACGAGGGGAAGGGCTTCAACTGGTACTCCCTTCCCAATCCTCTCGCTGCGGAGAACCACGAAAACCTCAACGGGCGCGGCATCTTCCTGGCCCGTATCCAGTTCGACGAGCTGACTTTCCTTGGCAGCGGCAATCGCGTTCGCGCGGTAAAGAAAGTCATCGGTCGGGAGGCGGCCCTGGCCGCCGATACTCCGGCCTTCTTTCATCGCCTCCCTCAAGATTCCGCGCCGTGACTGACGCCACCACGGCGGAGGCGGTCGCGGCCGCCCTCGTGCCGATGGCGCGGCTCGCGTCTCTGCGGGCCGTCCCCTGGCGGCAGGCGGTAATCGGGCAATCGCGGGATGGTCGCCTGATTCACGGCGTCATCGCCGGGCGCGGCGAACTCCGCGTCTCCATTGTCGCCGGAGCCCACGCGGACGAACCCGCGGGAACCATGGCAGCCGTCGAGCTCCTTCACCGCGTCGCGGGCGAGGGCTGGGGGGAGTTCGCCACTTGGTACGTGTGTCCCCAGATCAATCCCGATGGCGCCCAGCGCAACGCCCGCTGGATTTCCCAGCCACTCGACTTGTCGCACTACCTCCGCCACGCCGTGCGAGAGGAACCCGGCGACGATATCGAGTTCGGCTATCCCGATCCAGACCGGCCCGATGCCCGGCCCCGCCCGGAGAATCTTGCCGTGGCCGAATTCCTTCGCCCCGCGGCCCCGTTCCATCTTCATGCGTCGCTCCACGGCATGGCCTTCGCCGAAGGGGCGTGGTGGCTGATCGGCAAGGATTGGGCCCCACGCAGCGCGCCGCTCCGCGCCCACATCGCCCGGGTCTTTGCCCGGCACGGGCTTCCCCTGCACGACATCGACCGCAACGGGGAGAAAGGGTTCCAACGCATCGAGCCCGGCTTCTGCACCACGCCCACGGCGGTCGCCATGCGGGAATTCTTCCACGCCCAAGGCGACCCCGCCACGGCGGCACAGTTCCTCCCCAGCAGCATGGAATACGTTCGCGGCCTTGGCGGCGATCCCCTCGTCATGGTCAGCGAGCTGCCGCTGTTCCTCATCGGGGGCGGCGAACAGCCCGGCGACACCCTCTCCGGAGAGAATCCCTACACCCGCCTGCGCGCGCGCTCAAAGGAGGCACGATCCGCGCTTGCGAAAGGCGATGGAGAGCTGCGGCGAAAGCTGGAGGACGAATTCTCTCTCGCCCCGCTCGCCTTGGAGACTCAGGTCAGTGCCCTGTGCGATGCGATTCAGGCGGCGATCGGATTCTTGATCGAAACGCGAAAGGAACTGCACCCATGAGCGACTGCACCCCCGAGGAGCTAAAGAAGCGCATCGACGCCGGTAGGCCGCCGATCCTGCTCGACGTCCGCCAGCCCGAGGAAATCGCAATTGCCGCGATTCCCGGAGCGATGGCGATCCCCATGGGAGAGGTTCCCGCGCGCCTGATGAACATCGACATCCACATGGAGGAGGAGATCGTGGTGCTCTGCCATCACGGCATGCGCTCCGCCAGCGTGGTTGGCTTCCTGCGCTCCCACGGGTTCGATAAGGTCCGCAATCTGGTCGGCGGGATCGACGCCTACTCGCTCTCCGCCGACCCCTCGATTCCCCGATACTGAAAGGCGCCGCACCGTGTCGATCTTCGACCAGTTCAAAAAACGCGCTGGGGCGGACGGCCCGCTGGCCGCGCGCACGCCTCCGGGACAGGCGCTGACCAGCGGCTTCCCCGTGCTCACCTATGGCCCCACGCCCAGGATCGCCAAGGACCAGTGGACTTGCCGCGTCTTTGGCCAGGTCGGGCGCGAGCACACCTTCACCTGGGTCGACCTCCTCGCGATGCCCCAGTCGTCCGTCACCTGCGACATCCACTGCGTCACGCGGTGGTCCAAGCTCGACACGTCGTGGACCGGCGTGAAGTTCTCCGATTTCCTCTCCGCCATCGAGCGCGAGTGCGGCAAGCTCCCCGACGCCGCGCGCTTCGTCATGCAGCATGGCACCGGCGGATATACAACCAACACGCCGCTCGGCGTCCTGCTGGACGACGATGTGCTGATCGCGCACACGTACGCGGGGGCAGACCTCTCCGCGGAGCATGGCGGACCCGTCCGAATGCTGGTCCCGAAGTACTACTTCTGGAAGAGCGCCAAGTGGCTCGGCGGATTCGAGTTCATGGATCGCGACCGCATGGGCTTCTGGGAGCGCGCCGGCTATCACAACAGCGGCGACCCCTGGAACGAAGAGCGCTACGGCGACACCTGATTCTCCCCAATTCTTCCCTGTATAGACACCACGCGAAGAGGCCCCCATGTCCCACGATCACGACCACGAGCATGATCACAAGCACGACGAAAACGGTGACCACGACCACGATCACCCCCGCGACCACGGCGCCCACGCCGTCCACATCCTCTACATCGATCCCATTGCCGGTGCCTCTGGCGATATGTTCCTCGGCGCGCTCGTGGACCTCGGGGTCGATTTCGACGAGCTGAAATCCGAACTCGCCAAGCTCGCGGTCCCAGGCTTCGACCTCGTGCGGTCCCAGGCCATCCGCCACGCCATCGCCGCCACCAAGATCGACGTTGTCGTCGAGGACGAGGAGCACCCGCACCGCCACGTGGGCGACCTCATCAAGATCATCGACGCCTCGACACTCTCCGACATCACCAAGGCCCGCAGCGCGGCGATCCTCACCAAGCTGGCGGAGGCCGAGGCCCACGTCCACAACATGCCGCTGGCACAGGTTCATCTTCACGAGGTCGGCGGTCTCGACTGCCTGGTCGATGTCGTCGGAACATGTATCGCCATCGAACTGCTTGACGTGGACGCGGTGCTCTCGGGTCCGGTTGCGCTCGGCACGGGAACGGTGGCCTGCGCCCACGGGCGGATGCCCGTTCCCGCGCCGGGAACACTGGCGATTCTGGAGGGCTTCCCCGTGCGCAAGACGGTGCTCGAAGGCGAGATGACCACGCCCACCGGCGCCGCCATTATCGCCACGCTGGCTACCCCGGTGCTTGGCCCTCTGGTGATGATCCCGCGCGCCACGGGCTATGGCGCGGGAAGCAAGGACAAGCCCCAGATCGCCAACATGCTGCGCATCGTGCTCGCGGAAACGGAGATGCGATTCCTCCCCGACGAGGCCATCGATCACGATGATCACGACCACAAGCATGAGCATGATCATGATCATGACCACGGGCACTCGCACCCCCGCGACCACAAGCACGGCCACAGCCACACGCACTGATCCGTGACCGCCCCCCTCGAAGTCCACACGATCGCTGTTGGGCCGCTTCAGGCCAACTGCCACATCGTCGCCAATCGCGAGACGGGCGAGGCCGTCGTCGTGGATCCCGGCGACGAGGCGGAGACGATTCTCGATTTCGCCAAGGCGGAGAAGCTCCGCGTCGTCGCCATCTGGAACACCCACGCCCACATCGACCACATCAATGGCAACGCGGGCGTGCAGGCCGCGACCGGAGCGCCTATCTCGATCCACAGGATCGAGGCCGACTGGCTCGCCTCGCCGGTGCTGACGCTGGCGGTCTGGGCTGGAGTTGTGTTCCATCCGTCGCGGGCCGACGTCCTGTGGAGCGGGGGGGAAACGATCCACCTCCTTGGCCGCGAGTGGCGCGTGCACCACGCGCCGGGGCATTCACCCGGCGGATGCGTCATCGCCAGCGCGGGGGAGGGGTTCCTGCTCGGCGGCGACCTGTTGTTCCAAGGCTCTATCGGCCGCGTGGACCTGCCGGGTGGCGACCCCGTCGCGATGATGCGATCGCTCCGTTCCATGTTTACGGATTGGGCGACCGACGACAATCAGATCGTCCATGGCGGGCATGGCCCCGCCTGCCGCATCGGCCAAGAGCGGCGCCGCAACCCCTACGTCCTCGAGGCGCTGGCGTCCTGACCAAGATTCGGCTCGACGCAACGGGCACCGCATTTCCTATTACTTACACTTGCCGTTGAGTGTCAGATCACGTGCGCCACCGGGGGACTGCCCGTTGAAAGCGATCGACAAGCGCGTCGCCGCACAGCTCCTCTCCGCGGGGGAACTTGCAGAGGCCGACCTGCAGAAAGCCATCGCTGGCTTTGCGGGCCAGACCGCGCCACTGCACGAGTATCTCGTCGTTGGCGGATACGTTTCGGCGCGCGCCGCGGCGCGTGCCTTGGCTTGCGCCAACGGGCTCCCGTTTGTCGATATCGACGATTCCGCCCTCGATCCCGAAGCGGTGGCGATGATCGGCGTTCAGGAGGCGTGGCGCCGCGAACTTCTCCCACTCACGCTTCGAGACGGCATGCTGGTCGTCGCTCTTTCCAACATCAATGACGTGTTTGTGCAGGACGAGTTGCGGATGCGGCTGGGCTGTCCTGTGGAAGTCCGCGTGGCAGAGCGCAGCGACCTCATCCTCGGCCTCGCCCGCGCCTACGGAACATCGCCCAGCGGAGAGCGCGCGCTCCCCGCCAACGCCCCGTTGCCCACCGAATTGCCGACCAGCGACGAAGTCTCCCACCGCGAGTTTCAGCGCCGAATGCGGGAGCTGCGCGAGTCCGGCGACGCCCACCCGCAGAGCACGGGCATCTCGGGAATGGAAACCGTCGTCCGCAGCGATGACGATTCCACCCGCGCGAATGACACGCCCGGCAACGCGTTGCCGCCACTCGCGGGAATGCGCCGCCACCGAAGCCCCCTCGCCGCGCTAGGCCTCTCTGTCAGCGCCCACGACGATTTGCTGCGCAAGCTGACCGAACCCGGATTCGGGCTTCTCCTTCTTAGCGCCCCCACGCGCCCTGCGCTGGATCTCGTTTACGATGCCGTCATGGCCACTGCGGCGCGCAACGGACGCGGCGAATCATTCAGCATCGAAACCACATCGCGTCGGCTGATCCCTGGCGTGACGCCGATGCGCTGCGACGCGGGACCGAAATTGCTCGATGTGTTGGGGAGCACCCTTGCCAAGTCCCCGGCAGTCGTCGGAGTGCTTTTCATCGAGGATTCCCAAACTATTCAGGCACTCGCAAGAGCCAGTACGGGGGGCGTTTCACTGGTGGCGGGTCTCGTCGCGCGCGACGGGGCGACGGCGCGTGCGGCGATTCGCGCCGCGGGGCTGGAGCCCATGAATGTCGTGCGCGGCATCCTCGGCCACGTCCACCGCGCGGAGGTGCGCAAGCTCTGCGCCGCATGCGCGCGAGCCATTGCCGATGCCGAGTCGCTCCCCGCGTGGGCCCGCGATACCGGCGCGCAGTTTCTGGAGGCGGCCGGCTGCGACGCCTGCGCGGGCAGCGGCTACGCCGGCAGTGTGCCCCTCATTGAATACGCCCAGCCCGATCTCCTCGCCGCCGACGGCACCTTCCGCGAAGTGGTCGAGCGTCATCGCGACATCCTGGCCGCGAGCCTGGCGGGCGAGACCGACCCCCGCGAGCATGGCCTCTCCGCGTGAGCGCCCCGGCATCGCCCGGCCTCGCGGTCCTCGACGCATGGGAGGCCCTCCGCGCGCATGTCCTGAACGGAAGCCGCGCTGCCAGCGAGGAGGCCCGCCGCCGCGCGGAATCCGACTGGCGCACAGTCACACCCCGTGATCGCGCCACGGTTGCGATCGCGGTGATCCTTGGCCTTGAGCCCGGCAACCCAACTGCCCGGCGCCATTGCCGCCAGATGCTGAGAGAGATCGAGGACCACCAGCCCGACTGCGTGCGCGAGGACTCGCCGCCCGACTATCGCGACCTCTCCGACGCGCGGCGAGAGACGCTTCGCCGGGCCGCGTCGGCACTGCTAGATCCCGATTTCGAGAAGCGTCTTTCCGCCGCCGCGGGCCCCGTGGCCGCCCACCAACTCGTCGAGCGCGCCGTGCCGGGCCTCTCGGGTTCCCGCGCGGGGCGCTTCCTTGTCCACATCGGCTATCCCATGATCGTCGCCGACAAGTCGCGTTCGCGGTGGCTGCTCCGATTCGGGCTGATCGGCAAGGCGGGGGAGAGCAAGGCGGCGCGCGCGGAGGCATTGCGCCGGTTCGGCGAATTCGCGCACGAGACCGGCGCCCCGCTCGCGGAACTCGATCTCGTGCTAGGCGTTTTCACCGGGGCCGACGCAATCCAGGAGGGCATTTCGCTTTGTCTCCAGCGCCCGCAATGCCGCGCGTGCCCGCTCCGCACGCAATGCGCCTACGCGCGATTCATCGAAACCCACGACGAAGTCATCCGCGAGGAAGAGATACCCGCCCGGGCGCGCACCCTGGCCGACGCCGTATTGCCGGAGGATCGCCCGCGGGAGAAGTTGCAGCGCCTTGGCCCCGGAGCGTTGGGCAACGCGGAGCTGATTGCGATTCTCCTGCGCACGGGGAACGGGAAAGAGCACGCGATGGACCTGGCGGCGCGCGTTCTGCGCGAGGCTGGCACGCTGGACCTCCTGGCCCGAATGAGTGTGGCCGAACTCATGCGGACGTGTGGCCTCGGCACGGTGCAGGCCATCACCGTAAAGGCCGCCCTGGAGTTGGCGCGCCGCGTCTCTGAAAGCAAGCCCCTCGACGAGCCCATCGACACCGCCGCACAGGTCTTCGCGCGGATGCGCGGCTACTATCTGGGTCGGGAGAAGGAAACCTTCATTTGCCTCGCGGTTGATGCCAAGCACCGCCTTATCCGCCAGATCATTGTCAGCGAGGGGATCGTGAACCAGTCGCTCGTCCACCCGCGCGAGGCGTTCGCCGAGGCGATGCGGGACTCCGCCGTCGCGGTGTTCTTCGTCCACAACCACCCGAGCGGTGATCCCACGCCATCCGTCGACGACCGGCGCACCACCGCGCGGCTCGTGCAGGCTGGCGACATCGTGGGTATCCGCGTGCTTGATCACGTGATCGTTGGGCGCGACTCGTATTACAGCTTCGAGGAAGCGAGCCTGCTCAGGACCGTCGGCTGATCGCCCTACCGCACCACCCAGCCAACCTGGTCGGTGAATTCGAGAACGAAGAGCCCGGTGGCGATTCCGCCCCAGCCCGCGATCACGATCTCTCCGTTGTTCATGCGCCCCCATCCGATCGGAAAGACGTCCTCCGGCGCGCGGGCAACCCACGTGATCGGCGTCGAGCCGTTCTCGTCGAATCTCAGAACGCCGATCCTCCTCGAATTGGCGTCGGAGAAGAAATACGTCCCCGCGAACTCTGGATAGCGGCTCCCGCGATAGACATATCCGCCAATGATCGCCGCGTTGCCATCAACGTGTGGGTACTGGGCGATGGGCGGGATCAACCCAAACGATGGGCACGTTTGCGGCCCATCGGTATTGCAGATCGTGCCCTCGCGAATCGCCCAACCATAGTTCCCCCCGGGGAAAACAAGGTTCACTTCTTCGAGGGTTCCTTGGCCCACGTCGCCCGCATACAGCAGCCCGCTCTCTTCGTCGAACGAGAATCGGAACGGGTTCCTAAAACCGTAGGCGTAAATCTCCTTCCGCGTTTCGGCGCTGGGGCCGCCGTTATAGAAGGGATTGTCCGGCGGTATGCGGTAGGGTAGCCCCGCGTCGGGCACCCCGCGCACGTCGATCCTCAGGATCGATCCCGGGAGGGTCGTGGTGTCCTGCCCGTTCGTCTTCCGCACCGAAGGGTCGTCGGGGTCCTCGTCGTCGCCCAGCGATATGTAAAGCATCCCATCTGGGCCGAATGCCAGCGTTCCACCGACATGGAGCCTAATGCTCTTCTCGATGGAGATCAGAATCTCCTCAGTCGAGGGATCGACCGGTTCCGACGCATCGAACGGAGCCTGAAATCGCGAAATGATCGTTGTGGCCGCGCTCGTTGGAGTATCGGAGCTGTAGAGTACATAGAATTCGCGCGACACCGGATAGTTGGGATCGAACGCCAGCCCCAGCAGACCCTCCTCGCGCACCAGCGAAACCGTCGTCGAAAGATCCAGCCACGTCGTGGTGATTGCCTTGCCTGTCAACGGATCCTGATCGACCGCCTTGATGGTGCCCGCCTGCTCCATCACATAGAATCGACTGTCCTCGCCTGGCGCCTGGGCACACAGCGTAGCCAGCAGGAACGAGGCCTCCGGCAGAATGCGGCGAAGTTCCACCCGCCCCGCAAGTTGGGCTGGAGGCAGTCCATCGGCAACCGCGCGCGATGCGAATCCGATCAGGAAGAAAGAAAACAAAAAGACAAGGTTCCCGAGTGGCATCGAAAGCGTAAACTCCGGAGGTTGAATTACGGACAGTCCCGGACCCTCCAAGGTTCCCGGGCCGGGCACTCGATTGGCGCCGCGCCGGATTGCGGGCAAGTGGAAACGCCCTCTCTTCCCTTGTCCGCTCGGCGCCGCGCGGCAAGCCTGCCCGCCTCAGGAGTTCAACGTGCCCGTCCGGGTTCTTCCGCAAACGCTCATTAACCAAATCGCCGCCGGCGAGGTGGTCGTCCGCATGGCGAGCGTGGTGAAGGAACTCGTCGAAAACTCCATCGACGCGGGATCGACCCGAATCGAAGTGCTGCTCGGCAACGACGCCCGCGACCTCGAAGTCCGCGACAACGGCCACGGCATGGACCGTGACGACGCGGAGCTGTGCCTCCAGCGGCACGCCACGTCGAAGATCCGCACCTCCGACGACCTGTTCAATCTCGCGACGCGAGGCTTCCGCGGAGAGGCGCTCCCCAGCATCGCCAGCGTCAGCCGCATGGAGATCCAGACGCGCCCCCGCGCGTCGGAGATGGGAACCCGCGTGGTGGTGGAGGGTGGCCGCATCGAGCGCATCGAGCCCTTTGGCTGCCCGATCGGCACGCGCATCGTCGTCCGCGATCTCTTCTACAACACCCCCGCGCGCCGCAAGTTTCTTAAGTCGGTCGTGGCGGAGGTGAACGCCGTGATGACCACCGTCACTCGCCAGGCACTGGCCCAGCCCGACGTCGGTTTCCGCGTGGAGCGCGAAGGGCGCGAGGTGATCAATGTGCCAACTGGCCAGAACACTGGCGATCGCTTCGCAGCCATTCTTGGCTCGCAGATTCGCCGCCCGCCCATCGCCATCGGGGAATCACGCGGCGACGTCGCTGTCAGCGGCTTCATCGCCCATCCCCACGATGCGCGGGGAGACCGGCGGTCACAGTATCTCTACGTCAATCGCCGTCCTTTCTCCAGCAAGCAGATCGGGGCCGCGCTGGAGCAGGCGTGCCGCGGATTCGTGATGGCCGCGCGTTTTCCCCTTTTCTGCGTCTTCATCGAAATCCCCCCCGGCGACGTGGACTTCAACGTTCACCCGACGAAGGAGGAGGTCCGCTTCCGCGACGAGCGCGACATCGCCGGCGCCGTCCACAACGCCGTAAAGGCCGCGCTCGTGGGAAGCCCCGCACTCGTGGGAGAGATGCACATTGGCGGTGCGCCAGAGTCAGAAGAGGCGACGCCGTCCCCGGCCCTGGCAATACGGCCACCGGGATTTTTCACATCGCCGGAAATGCTTGTGCAGCGGGCCTTCGAGCGTAAGCAATCCCAGGCGGACATGCTGGTGGAGTCTGCCCGCGCGGCGCCGCCAGTCGCCCCCACATTGATCGCGCCGCGGCGCGCCGTGGCCATTCGCCACGCCGACGGCTCCACGATTTCCGCCGGCCCGGGCGAACGACCCGACGCGGAATTCTGGTCGCGCGGCCTCGGCATGGAACCCCTCGGCCAGATCGCCGCCACATACATCGTGGCGCGCCACGGCGAGGACCTACTCCTCGTCGATCAACACGCCGCCCACGAGCGGCTCGTCTATCTCGACCTCAAGCGCCGCCGCCAGCGTATCGACACACAGCCACTCCTGATCCCCACGTCCTTCGAACTGGAAGCCTCGCAGGGTGAAACACTCCGCGAACTGCTTCCCCATTTCGCCGCCCTCGGTCTGGAGATTGAGGAGTTCGGCCCGCGCGCCTGGGCACTTCAGTCCGTGCCCACGGACATGCAGGAGATCGACCCGGTGCCGCTGGTTCTGGAGCTGATTTCCGACATCGAGGAGTCGAGGCGCACCTCCGCCCTCGACGACCTCCGCGACCGCGTCCTGATCCGCACCGCCTGCCACAGCGCGATCCGCGCGGGGATGTCGCTGCCGATGGAGAAGATGCGCGAACTGCTGCGCCAGATGGCCGCGGAGCGCCTCAGCTTCACCTGCCCCCACGGGCGTCCCACCATCGTCCGTCTCTCCAAGGCGGAGCTTGACAGGCAATTCAAGAGGATCGTCTAGCCCGCGTCGAGTATCCCCGTCGCGATGCGGCTACATGAAAGTCCGGCGGCAATAGATCGCCCATTCCGCCATCAGGATCGCAAGAGCGGCGAGGGCGAGCCAGAACCAGATTTCCTGGCGCGTTTTCACGGCATCCTTGCTCGCGACGATCTTGCGTCCGCCGATTTCGAGTTCGCGGACGGGGGCGATGTGGCTTTCCAGGATCGACATGGCGTTGATGGGAATCTGACGTGGTGTTCCCTTGTCAAACGAGACCGTGTATATACCCGCCGCCTGCGTCTCCGTCAGGTAGATCGTCGTCTGCCCGGCAAGGTCGTACTCGATCTTGCTCGCGTCCGGGAGCGTCACCGTCGCCTTGGCGGCATCGCGGGGGGGAACAATCGGCACGGTCTCTCCCGTCGCATAGGCGGGCTTGCCAAGGCCGCGCCCCGTCCGAGCCCAATAATCAATTAGATTGGCGAAGAAAATCGGGAACGAGACATCCACCGGCCAGTAGCTCAGGTTCACGTCGAACCCGATCACGATCACGCGGCGCGTTTCGGTCTCGTGGATGCTGATCAAGTCAGTCTCCACCGCCTGTAAGAGCGGCGTGGCGGCGGGTGGTGGCTCGATGGAGAGAGACTTTCCGATCAACACGCGCTGGAAGTTCGCATATCGCGTGACCGGGTGCACGCGCGACCAGTCGATGATGCGGGGATTGTCGATTTCCTCCGCCTTTTTTGTATAGCCGACATCGGCCGGCGGCAGGGAATTAATGAAGAGGAAGTTTCCCGCCGGGATTTCCGCCGTTGTGCAATCGTCGAAAACGGTGATATCGTATTCGCCCCGTGGCGTATATTCGTCTGGCCTCATGCGCGTGATGCTGACGCGCGGGTCCACGGAGAAGGCGCGCTCGATGAAGGAATTTCCCTTCGATACGATCAGCACCTTGAGGTCCGTGGGTGGGGAGACCACCGCGCGGACCATGTCGTCGAGCGCGTAGGCATCGGTGTGGTCCGTCAGCCTTAGCGTCGCCAGCCCGCGCACCGCCTCGCCAACGGTGAACACCACGGCGGCGCTCTGGTTTGCGGGGATGTCCACCTTCTTGAGGTCAAGGACCTCCGCGTCCACCTGAAGCTCCACAAAGACGGAGGTCGCGTCGGCGCCGGAGTTGAGCAGCGTCGCGAAAACCTGATACTCGTACTGGCCGGCAAACGACTCGCGCACATCGACGCCTGTGAAACCAACGTTGTCCGTGGCATCGCCGACGCTGGTGAAGTCCACGTTGATCACGTCGGCGAGGGAGGAAATCGTGGGGCCCACGACGCCGTCGCTGATCAGGATAACGCGCGCGTTGGGGTTGGGCTCGATGGCGCCATCCTTGATGCGCATGGTGCGCTCCTGCAGGATGTAGCCGAGATCGGTCAGGTTGGCCTCCGTGTCCATCGGCCTTGCGGAGCGAATCGCCGACAGCAGCGCCGCGCGGTCCTCCGTCATCGGTTGCAGCGGCACCGGCGTGTCGGCGAACCCGATCAACATCATCTCGTCGCGCTGGAGCAGGCCCGGCAGGATGCCGCCTCCGCCGCCGATTCCCTCCACCGCCTTCTCCGCCAGCGCCTTCGCCTTGTCGAACCGCGTCTCGCCATCGGCCTCTCGCGTCTGCATGGAGGCCGACCGGTCCAGCAGCACGATGATCGTCTCGCCGCCCATGCCCGTCACCTTTGCCACGGGCCGCGCCAGCGCCAGGACCAGTAGCAGCAGCGCCAGAAGCTGAAGCCACATCAGCAGGTTGTTCCTCAGCCGCTGAAACGGAGCGTTTGCGATCATGTCCTGCACGCTGCGCCGCCAGAGCAGCGTGGACGCCACGATCTGCGGGCGCCGCTTCAGCTTCAGCAAATACATGATCACGATCACCGGCAACAGCGCGGCGAGGCCAAGGGCCCAGGGGGAGAGGAAGGGAGCGAGGAGGGCGCTCACGGAGTCGAGCCGCCCTTCCAGACGGCAGGCGAAATACGATGTCTATACAGTGCGGCGGGAATTGCCGCGCGTGTCGGAAGCCGCTCACTTCGTCCCGGGAGGGACGTTACAATCGTAGCCCCGGACTTCAGTCCGTTGGAGCAAGCGATAGATAGGACAAGCCCCGGCAGGGGTTCAACACGGGCGTCGTCCAGAGCTTTGTCGGACCCCTGCCGGGGTCCGGACATTGGGAGTGATTTGTTCCCCGGACTGAAGTCCGGGGCTACGATTGTTGCACCGCTACCGCGGTTCGTTGGGGCCGTCGAAATACTGATGGGAGCCGTGTCGGATTTTGGAATCACTTCAACAGCCCCTTCCGACGCAAGTACCCCAGCAGCATCTGGTCGATCGGCTGGTCCGTGGAGGCCGGAAGATAGACCATCCCCCGGGAAACTGACCAGTCCCGGATCGATCCGCAGAACGCTTCGAGGGTCTTCTCGTACTGCTTGAGGAGCGCCTCCGAGACCGAGACCTCCTGTGGCTCGCCGGTTTCCGCGTCGATCAGTTCGAGGTGTCCGCCAAGCTGGGGCTTTCGCTCCTCGGGGCTAAGGACGTGGATGCAATAGACCTCGTAGTTGCGGAGGAAGAAGTACTTCAGCGCCTCCTCGAATCCCTGCTCGTCCATGAAGTCGGTGATCAGCACCACGATGCCCGACTGCGTATTGCGCAGGGCGAAATCGCGGATGCTGTCACCGAGGCAGGTGCGCTCGCTCACCTCCAGCGCCGCAATCTGCGCGAGGAGCTTCGGCAACTGGCCCTTGCCGCGCGCGGGGCGAAAGATCTCCCGCGCCCGCGTGTCGAACGCCGTCACGCCGACTTTGTCCTGGTTCTTGAGGACGATGTAGCCAAGCGCGGCGGCGAGCTTCTGGGCGTAGAGGAACTTCGTCGTGGGCGTCCCGAAATCCATGCTCTTCGACGTGTCCAAGAGGATGTAGAACGCGAGGTCCTCCTCCTCCAGGAAGAGCTTGATAAAGAGCCGCTCCAGCCGCGCGAAAATGTTCCAGTCGATGTGCCGCGTGTCGTCTCCGCGCGAATAGTCGCGGTAGTCGGCGAACTCCACGGAGGATCCCTTGTGCCGCGACCGCCTCTCGCCCTTTGTCCCGCCGCGGAACACGCGGTGCGTCAGGATCTCCAGCGCGTCGAGGCGGGAGAGCAGGTAGGGATCGAGGAGGGACTTCGGGTCGAGGGGCATGAGTTACCGCGCCGCGAAGTCCGGCACCTCTCGCGCCACCTTCGCGACCATGTCCGTCAGGACGTCGTCGGCGGTCACACCCTCGGCCTCGGCCTCGAAGTTCATGATGAGGCGGTGGCGGAGCGCGGGGAGGACGTTGGCGGAGATATCGGCGAAGGCCACGTTGTAGCGGTCGGCGCGCAGCGCGCGGATTTTGCCGGCGAGGATGAGGCCTTGGGCCCCGCGGGGCGAGCTGCCGAAGCGGACGTAGCGTTTCACCATGTCGGTGGCGAACTCACTCTCGGGGTGCGTGGCGAGCACCGCGCGGACGGCGTAGTCCTGAACGTGGGGCGCCACGAGAATCTCCCGGACGAAGCCCATCCACCGGAGGATTTCGTCACGGCCCATCACCTTGGAGACCTGCGGCATTTCGCGCTTCGTGGTGCGCTCAAGGATCAGGCCTAGTTCGTCGCGCTTGGGGAAGGGAACCATGAGCTTGAAGAGGAACCGGTCGAGCTGCGCCTCGGGGAGGGGATACGTGCCCTCCATCTCCAGCGGGTTCTGCGTTGCGAGGACGAAGAAGGGGGCGCTGAGCTTGTACTGCTTCCCGGCGACCGTAACCTGCTTTTCCTGCATGCACTCCAGCATGGCCGACTGCGTCTTGGGGGTGGCGCGGTTGATTTCGTCCGCCAGGGCCAGATTCGTGAAGATGGGGCCGGGCTCGAAGATTAGCGAGCGGCGCCCCGTCTGCGGGTCCTCCTGCACCACGTTGGTCCCCACGATGTCCGCCGGCATCAGGTCCGGAGTGAACTGGACGCGGTTGAAGGGGAGGTCGAGAACCTCGCCCAGCGTGCGGACGAGCATCGTCTTGCCGAGGCCGGGGACACCCTCCAGTAGCACGTGGCCACCGGCGAAGAGGGCCGTCAGGACGCCCTCGACCACCTCGGTATTTCCAACGATGACCTTCTGGGTCTCGTTGAGGAGCGAATCGAAGGCCTTCCTGAATTCAGCGGCCTGCTGCTGGATGTCGTTGCTCATGGGTGGCGTGGTTCCTTTGCGACGCCTTCCCGCGTTCGGGGAAGGCGGCAGTCTCCTCCATCATTGCGACGGTACATCGCCGCAACTGGGGAGCGGGAAGTCAAGCGCTACGGAGGTTGCCGCTCAGGAAACGGAGAGGGCGGTTTCCGGCAGCTCGGCCAGGGTCTCCGCCCAATCGACTTCCTTGGCGTCTCCCCACAGCTTTTCCAGCCGGTAGAAGGAGCGCGCCTCGGAGTTCATCGCGTGCAGCACAAAGTCGCCAAAGTCCAGCACGAGCCAGTTGGAGCCACGCACGCCGTCCACCGTTGGACCCCGCATGCCGCGCTGCTTGAAGCCCACGGATACTGACTCGCAAATGGCGTTGAGCTGGATGCGGTTGTTTCCCGAAACGATCAGGAAAACATCGGTGAAATTGCAGAGACCCCTCACATCCAGAAGGGTAATGTCGGTTGCCTTTTTCCCATCGGCAAGATTGGCCGCCAGCGCGGCGCGTTGAATCGTGTCTAGCACGTTGGATTATGTCTCCTTGGTGGCGTTTGGTCGATTGTTAGTCCGGGCCGTCCCGGGGGTATCCGTCACGTCGTCGTTTCCGTGAGCCAGTCCCTCAGGCGAATCGTCCGCCCGTGGGGTTTCTTTCCCTCCATGCGGAGGCTTTCGAACTTTGCCTCCGACACGCGAAGCGCCGCCTTGCGCGGTGGCAGCGCCAGCAATTCGCGGCGGAGAGCCTCCACGCCCTCAAAGGAGCGTGTCGGTTCCAAAAAATCGGCAATATACAGCACCAACCCTACGTCCCCAAGCCCCGGGGTTCCGGTGGTGTGCCAGGCGGCGGCCTCCAGCACCTCGGCGTCGGCGATGCCAAGGTCCCGGCGCCCCACCACCGCGGCGGCCATGCCATGCCATGCCTGGGGATGGTCGAAGTCCTCGGCATCGAGTGCGAAATCAGTCTGCGCCTCGAGGGTCTTCCTGAGCGAACTCTTAGATTCCGCCTTGAGGAGGTCGTGGAGCAGCGCCGCGAGGGTCGCTTTCTCTGTATTTACACCCCACTTGGACGCATACCCGGTGGCCAAGCCCTCCACGCCCATGACGTGGCAAAACCGGGCGGGGGATAGGGACTCCGCCAAGCGGTGGCGCAGGGCGGTGGCAACGTGGGAAGGGGTGGCCGTGGGTCGATCTCGCGTTCTTGGACTGATTACCAACCTCTGCTAGCTAGTCGGCAAGCGTCGCTGATGCAAGCCGATTTCCGAAAGCTGGGAAAAAAGTAGTGCCCCACTACCCCGCAGGAGAGCCCGATTGCGTCATCAATCCTTGTTGGGTCGGGCATAGATAGGCCGACCCTTCGCATCGTACTTCACGGCGTTTGGACCCACGCGCAAGGGCGATATGAGGCCCTCGTGGGTCCACCGGATCGAGAAGTAGGGCTCTTCCCGCAAATCGGCGAAGCGCCACTTCTTGATCTGCTCGCTCCAGGAAAACGAGGCCACAAAAACCCGTGGCGGGCCCTGATCGTCGATGCGCTGGATGGCGGGGCTGCGGAACACGGCGAGCTGGTCGTCCTTCCAGGGCGGCTTGGGTGCGATCAGGATCTCCGCGCCGTCAAAGCTCGATGCCAACTCGGCTTGGCTCTCAAACGCCCCGCGGTCATGGAGGCGGCGATACTCGGCCTTCACGTCGTCGCGGTTCTTCGTTCGGGATAGCCGGTCGATGTTGCGGCGGGAATACATATCGACCAGTCCCTCCATGTTTCCCTCCACCCACAGGCTGCGCCATGTCGCCAACGCCCCCACGGGTGTGCTGGGATCGCTCACCGTTTTGCCGTCAAGGATCACCTTCTCATAGGTGGCGAGGCTTTCGACATACCGCTGGCGGGTGCGCCAGGTAAGGAAGCGTTCCACGCCGATCACCACCACGATGGCCACCAGAAATATCCCCACCACCAGGAAGGCCTGGGACTTCGCCCGGCGGAATGCCACTTTGTCCTCGTCGCTCGCCTCGTCCTTGAGCCGCTGGCGCAGGCGCTCGCGGCTCATCCCGCGCACGGCATCGCGCTCGTCGCGCTCCTTGCGGCGTTGGTCCTTTTCCGCCTCCTTCTCCTGCTGGCGAACATCGTCGGGCTTGAGTGCGTCCCAGTTGCGCCGCCGCCCCTTCACGATCTTGTCGTAGTCCATATTCAACGCCCCCGGGCCATTCCGACTCTCCGATGCAATGCATGGAGCATTGGGGGGTTGGTTGGCAAGGTCATCCATGCGCCGGGATCGTCGGCCCGTGGGCCCGAATTCTCCTTAACACCCGCCCCGCCGCCGCCTAGCCTCCGGCCAATCATCCAATCGCGATTCCGCGCCTCCCGCCACTGAAAGGCCGCTCATGGCAGCCAAGTCCAAGGTGACCCCCAAGAAGGCAAAGCCCGCCAAGGCCATCACGCCGCCAATTCAGGCACTGCCCCCGGTTTCCCAGGATCAGCCCGCGGTACTTGGGCGCCGCAAGGGGACCAAGCGCATCGCCATACTGACCGGCGGGGGCGATTGCCCGGGGCTTAATGCCGTGATCCGCGCGGTGGTTAAATCGGCCATCGGCAAGCACGGATTTCAGTGCTATGGCATCGAGGATGGATTCCACGGGCTGATCTATCGCCGCGCGCACCCGCTCGACTCCTTCGCCGTTTCGGGGATTCTGAACCAAGGCGGCACGATCCTCGGCAGCAGCAACAAGGACAACCCCTTCAGCCATACTATGCACATCAACGGAAAGGATCAAACCGTCGATCTCTCTGGCCAGTGCATCGAGTATATACGCCAGATGGGTTGGGACTGCCTGGTCTGCATCGGCGGAGACGGCACCCTGACGATGGCGTCGCAACTCGCCAAGAAGGGCGTCTCGGTCATCGGCATACCCAAGACGATCGACAACGACCTGAGCGCGACCGACTATACATTTGGATTCGCCACGGCGGTGCAGACCGCCGTGGACGCGCTGGACCGGCTCCATACCACGGCGATGAGTCACCATCGCGTGCAAATCCTGGAGGTCATGGGTCGCTATGCGGGGCATCTGGCTCTGGAGTCGGGAATCGCCGGCGGGGGCGACGTGATCCTGATCCCGGAGATCCCCTACGACATCGACGTGGTATGCGAGGAGTGCCTGCGCCGCTCCCGTTCGGGAAAGCGGTTCTCCATCGTGGTGGTGGCCGAGGGCGCCAAGCCCATCGGTGGCGAGCTGACCATTGCCAAGCTTGTTAGAAACATGCCCGATCCCATCCGCCTCGGCGGAATCGCCAACGTGATCGCGGAGCAGATTTGCCAGCGCACGGGCCTTGAAGCGCGTGCCACCGTGCTCGGCCACTTGCAGCGCGGAGGCTCGCCCATCGCGGTCGATCGCATTCTCTCCACGCGTTTCGGGCATCACGCCGTGGAACTGATCGCACGCGGCAAGTATGGCCGCATGGTGGCCCTTCAGGGTAGCGCCATCGGCGACGTGGCGCTGCAGGACGCGATTCACAAGCTGAAGCCCGTGGACGTGAAGAGCGAAATGATCCGCGCGGCGCGCGCCGTGGGCACCTGCTTCGGCGACGCAACGCCATGAGTTCCGACGCGATCGCCTCACCCGCCGCGGAGACCGAGGCCCGATGGGAGCGGCTGCGCGGCAACTTCGCCCTCGCCCTCGCCGCGGGTGCGTCGCGCGTTCGCGAGGCTGGCGGCGCGCCCCACTCCGTGCAGCTCGACGAGCGGCTGGTGCAGGCGATCTGGCACGACCAGATGCTCCGCGCCGAGGAGCTTGTCACGGCCAGCGGCAAGCGGCTGGAGGTCATCGAACCCGGCCGCTGGAACACCACCCGCGGTCCCGACTTCCTGGACGCGCGCATTCGCCTGGCTGGTGAGGTGGTGCAGGGCGACATCGAAATCCACGTCCACTCCGCCGATTGGTCGCGCCACGGCCACCATCAGGATTTCGAATACAACCGCACCATCCTCCACGTCGCGCTCCGCCCCGGCGACGACCGCCCCTACGACGAGAAGCAGAACGGCGAGCGGCTGGAACGTCTATACATCGAGCACGCGCTGGAGCCCGATCTCGACACGATCCGCGCGACCATCAACGCGGCGGACTATCCGCATGGCCGACCGGCGCACTTGGGGCTCTGCCACGAGGAGTTTCTGCGGCTCCCCGATCCCCAGCTTCAGGAGTTCCTCCTCGCCGCGGGGAAGTCGCGCATTGAGCAGAAGATCGCCCGCTTCGCCGCCCAGCGCGCGACCGCCGACTTCCCGCAGCTCGTTTATCAGAGCGTGATGACGGGACAAGGGTTCAAGGGCTCCAAGACCCTGTATTTTCTCTTGAGCAAGCGCGCGCCGCTCTCGGAACTCGTGGAAATGTCGCGCGATTTTCCCGAGGCGGAGCGCGCGGATTTCTTCCTCTCCGTGCTGCTCCATGTGGCGGGGATCGTGGGCCGTTCGGGTTCGTTCCTTGAAGAACCCGACGAGGAGACGCGCGCGTTTCAGGATCGATTGACGCGGCTCTGGCGCGCGGCGGCGCCCTATTTCTCCGACCGGTTGATGCCCCCCACCAAGCGCTGGTTTTCGGGCATGAGGCCCGCGGGATTCCCCACGCGCCGCCTGGCGGCGGTGGCGCTGCTGTTGGCGCGCCTCGCCGACCCGCACGCGCCGCTTTTTACTTACTTGCTGGAGCAGATCCGCAACGCACCGCTGAACGCGATGAGCGCGAAGGAACTGCGCGAGTTCCATCGCCGCCTCCTCGGCCAGATCGTGGTTCCCGGAGACGCGCACTATTTCGGTATGCACTTCACACTCGGTGGCAAGAAGCAGAAGCCCCAGTCGCTCCTCGGCGAACCCGCGGCGGAAAGCCTCGTCTTCAACGTGGTGCTGCCGCTCGGTATTCTCTCGGCGCGAGAGACGCGCGACCGCGCGCTGGCGGAGAACTGCTGGCGACTCGCTCTCGGGTTTCCGTCGCTGGAAAAGAACTCCATCGTATCCTTCATGGAGAAGCGCATTTTCGGAGAGACCGGCGCCGCTCGGTCCCTGACGCGGCTGGAGATTTTCCAGCAAGCGCTGCTCAAGATATTCTCCGACTGCTGCGCCCAGAATGAACGCACCTGCGACGACTGTACCTTCTTCTCCCTTGCGGAGCGCCTGCGCCGCGAGGGGGTGAACACCTGACCGACATGGGTAGAAAGCGGAGGAGCGCTTCCTCCCCAGCATACGCCACTCCGCCATCGCCCCCGCAATCGCCGCCGGGCGAGCTGGAAATCATTCGCGGCCTGTTGCGCGAGGCACGGACCATTTGGCCGTGGCTGGTCGCCGTCGCCGTTGTAGCGGGGCTCCTCCGATTCATCCAGCTTGGCGAGGCAAGCCTGTGGATGGATGAGATCGTGATCATCCAAGAGGCGTATCTGCGCGAGTACCGCACCGTCTCCTTCCGCGCGCACTCGGCCCACCTCGTGCCCGTGTCGATCCTGCTGAACGCATTCGGCCAGACGGCCTTCGTGCTGCGCCTCTGGAGCGCGATCCTCGGTACGCTCGCGTGCCCGGTTCTCATGCTTTGGGCCCACTGGACGGCGGGGCGTGGATTGGCGATTCCGATGGGAATCTTCACGGCGACGAGCTGCTTTCTGCTGATGTATTCGCAGGACGGAAACTACTACGCGGGGATGGTGTTCTATCTGGCGATTCAACTCGTGGGCTATGCGCTGTTCTTTCGCGGCGCGCCACACGCGGGAATGATGCTCGCGATTGGCGGGGGAGTGCTCGCGCTCCTCAACCATCCGATCTCGGTGATTCCCACCGCGACAATCATCGGCGGGATGCTAGTCGGCTCATTGGTGTTCCCGTCAGTGCGAAGCACGGTGTGGAGCACTCGCCCCTCGGATTGGCGGCGCCGTCCACTGCTGCCGATTCTCGCGATTGGATTCCTCTGCGCGCTGCCAGTGCTGTGGCGTGTTGTTCCGCGTGTGCACGGATTCCTAAGCGGCATGATCGATCCCGGGGCCGCGACGCTGACGAATGTGGAGCTAGGCGCGCGCCTCTTCCTCGATCACGGAACGGGGCTGATGGTGAACTTCCATCGGACGGAGCCATGGCATCGTTTTCTGGGCGGCGGCGCGTGGGTCCTGGCGGCGGTTGGCCTCGCATCGTCCTTTTTGTTGGCGCGCCGGACGCGCGACATTTCGCTGGCGGCGTTTGCCGGGCTCGTCGTGGTGACACTGGCATCTTCCTATGCAGTGCTGTTCAGTCTGAGCCTGAATCGCAACTTCAACCTGCGCTACTTCTCCTACCTCGTCCCGCTGCTGGGTGCCGCGGCGCTGATGGCACCGATGTTCCTCGCGCAGAGCATGGCGGAGAGGTTCCGCGCTTACCTCCCACTCCTGCTTCTGCCGTTCGTCCTGCCATTCACTGTAAGGTATATGCTCACCGATCACTCCAACTATCGCGCTGCCGCCAGCATCCTCGTCGCGGATGGCAGAGAGGCCACGCCGATTCTCGCCGCCACGCGAAACGACACGGTGGAGGCGGCGTACTATCTTTCCCAAGCCGGCCTTCCCTCGCTGCCGCCGCAATTTGCCGCGCTGAATCAGCCGGGATACGCCGATCTGTTTGCGGGCCCGCTGCCGTTCGTGCTGAGCCAATCCGACGACCTCTGGATCCTGAGCGCCTGGCGATATGTCGAGCAGCCGCGTCTATACAGATTTCTGGATGATTCGGTTCCGCTCGCCTATTCCGGCAGGTCGAAATGGGGGAGCGAGCATGACCTCAAAATTTATCGCTGGAGGGCGGATGCGGCGCGGTCGTATCCCCGGCTTGCCTCTCGCGCAGCAGATCGTACCGTGACAATGCCAACGCTTCCCGAATCGCTTCGCATGGACTTCCACCAGGCAGCCAACATGCCAGAACACACGCGCTACTTCCTCTCCGAAGGAATGCTCCGCAACGAGCGCGATGGATCCATCGACTTCATGGTGTTTCAGCCGACGAATCGGCGTCGCTTGGTCGTGGAGATCGCTGCCCCCGATCCTGCGGACGCGCTGCTGCGACAGAACGCGGGGCCTATCCCCGGGGGCATCATGGTGGGTATCGCGGTGGACGGCGTGCATCGCGGTTTCTGGAGTTTCCGCGACAGCCCCGGTCAGCCGTTTTCATTCTCCCCCGACTTGGATTTGCCGGCGGGCAACCATCGCATCACGATTATCGGCTGCATGCCGCGTCTCGACTATACGCCCTACTTTCCGTGGCGCATCGCGGGCATAGAATGGAGCATCGGTGTCGCCGAAACAGCGGCGCCCAGCGACGAAGCACGCGGCATGGTCCGGCTCTCTCCTGGCTGGAGCGCAGTCCCCATCGCTGGCGAGCCCGGCGGCGTGCTTTCCGCCGATTGGCAAGTGTCTTCGCCGAGCGACGTAACTGTGGACGAAACCGTGAGGGGCCCGGCCGGCGATCCCGCAATTCGCATCTGGATCCCGGGCGAATCGCGCGACCCGTTCATGTTGGCGGCTCCGCCGATGGCGGTGATTCCGGGCACGTTGGCGACATACTGGTTCTACCTCCAGTTCAGCGGGCTCGAGCATCAGGAGCTTACGCCCATCCACATCTTCCTGGATTCCAAGGGCCAACCCCTAGGCGGGAATCGCCTCGCGAATGGCCCCAACATTCGCGGCATGACACTCGGCAAGAGCTGGATTCGCCGACAGGTCACCGTGCCGGTCCCCGATGACGCCGCCTACTTGATCGGCGGATTCCAGTCACTTCCGCTGCCTCGGGGCCGGTCGGATGGCGCAACGATCCGCGTCGCCTCGTTCGCGTCTCCGGGGGTCACGGGCGCGCAGTTCTCTGACCCTGCGCTTTCCGATTCTTACTTCGGATTCGGCGAGGAGGCCGCCGTTGGAGACGGAAAGTAGTCCGCGCACCGGTCGGCTGGTCCTTGGCCTCGGGATCGCCGTCTTCGCGGGCGTGTGGGCAACGCGGCTCGCGCTGGTCTGGTTCATGCCCGATCGCTGGCTGTTCGCCTCGGTGCCCGACGATGCCTTCTACTACTTTCAGATCGCGCGCAACATCGCCGGAGGCGTGGGTTCCACGTTCGATGGCATCAACAAGACCAACGGCTATCATCCGCTCTGGATGATCTGCTGCTCGACGGTGGCGTTGCTGAAAGACGCGACCATCGAGGGCGGCGCCGCATTCGCGCGGGCGATGTTGACGTTCCAGCTCTTGCTTGGGGGTTCGGCTTACGCGCTTCTTGCCGTTGTCCTCGCGCGGGCGCGAGTGCGGCTGGCACTCGTCGGCCTCCTCTTGTTGTTCGGTGCGAATCCGTACACTGTCTACGGCTTCACCGATGGAATGGAGAGCGGCGCCGTGTTGTTGTTCTGCGCGGCCTTCGTGGCGACGTGCCTGCGGTGGCGACCGTCGGAGACGGCGGTCGAGGTGCGCGATGTTGCCTTCGGCGCGCTGTTGGGAATCGGATTTCTCGCGCGGCTCGATCTCGCGCTGCTCGCCGTGGCCTCCGGTGTGGCAGCGTTCGCGATGATCTGGTGGAGGACTCCGCGGGCGATCCTTGCGAAGGGTGCCGCATGGGGCGTTCCCTTCCTGCTCACCTTCGTTGTCTATACGTTCCTCAATAGCCGGACGTTCGATTCCCTGACGCCGATCAGTGGCGCGCTCAAGTCGTCGTTTCCGGTGCCCACGCTCAACACGGTTGCGCTGCGCGGACACTTCCCCGCGATCGTATTCGGTATTCTGGTTGTGGCGGGCGGCGTACGGCTCGCCCGCGACCTTTCTGCGCCCCGCGAGCGCCGGTTTCTCTCGCTCGCGGTCGCGGTCTTTGTGGCGATGCACCTTGGGCACACGATCTTCTTCACGCGGTGGGGCGTCCATGCGTGGCACTTCACCGCGGTGTGGCTACTGGGCGCCACGGTGGCCGCGATGCTGGGTGATCGCCTTCCCCAACTTCGCGGCACTGCTGTCGCGGCCATCGCCGCTGTGTTCTTCGTCGTCTCCATCGCGGGCCAGATCGTGTTTCTGCGCGGGCGGGAGGATCGCGCGTTTCAGGCGCGGAGCTTCGATGCCGCGGCGTGGGCCCGCGACCACGTTCTGCCCGGGCGCGCCATCGGCATGTCCGACTGTGGCGCGTTCGGCTTCGCGCTCGGCGGCTTGGTCGTGAACCTGGATGGCGTGGTGAACAACCGCGCGTATCAGGAGGCCCTAGTAGCGCGTGGACTTGGGGAGTATCTGCGCGAGCAGGGCGTCGGCTACCTCGCCCACCATGCCGTCCGCGTCGAGCGGGTTGGGAACGGCTATGGAACTTACGACTACCGCGCCTTCAGCCGTCTATACAACCGGCCCGGCGGCGCCGTGCTGCTGTCTGAACACGACGAGGTTTATCGCAGCGCGCCGTTCAACGATGGCAAAGGCGAAAAGGTGTTTGTGGTTTGGAAGCTGCCAGGCCGGCCGCTTCGCCCCAGGCCGCGGTAGCACGCCGCTACATGCCGTGGGCGAGTCGCTCCGCCAGCTCGCGCGGAAGGCCCGCGTCGATGATCGCCTTCTGGGCGCCCTCGAGATCATAATCGCAGCGCTTGATCTCCAGCTTGCGATTCTCGAAGTCCACCACCACGTAACAGGCTCGCGGGTTGTGGTCGCGGGGCTGGCCGACGGAACCCACATTGATCAGATAGCGGCATCCCTCGCGGATATCGACCTCGGGCCGCGTGGGGCA
This sequence comes from Candidatus Sumerlaeia bacterium, assembly GCA_038208905.1. Classification (GTDB taxonomy): domain Bacteria; phylum Sumerlaeota; class Sumerlaeia; order SLMS01; family SLMS01; genus JBBQYG01. The sequence continues at coordinate 26,517 of JBBQYG010000004.1, forward strand.
CACCAGGTTTCCCTCGTCGTTTTCGATGATGAAGGGCTGGTGGCTGTGGCCGATGAAGCAAATCTGCTCGGTGAAGTAGTTGAAATTCGTCCGCGCCTCGCCCATCGTGAGGATGTAATGCCATTCGCCCGGTTCCTTGGGCGACGCGTGAACATAGAAGACGTTGTTGGCGGTGTCGCGGATGCCCAGGCCCAGTTTCTTGAGGTACTCGACGTTGTCCTCGCGAAGGACCTTCTTGGTCCAGAGGACCGCCGCCTTGGCGATTTCGTTGAAGTTGGTGATGTCGGTCAGCATCAGCGCGGCGTGGTCGTGGTTGCCTGCGATCGCGGGAATCCCGAGCTTGATCAGGGTATCCACGCATTCGTTGGGGCGCGCGCCATAGCCGACGACGTCGCCGCAGCACACGATCATGTCCACGTTCTCGCTCTGCAACTGCGCGAGTACAGCCTCCAGTGCGTGGAGGTTGCCGTGGATGTCCGAGAGGACACCCACCCGCTTGCACACGCGGGTCAGATCAAGGCCTTGAGGGTTCGGATTGCCAGTCATAGTCTTTCCCGGTGAGTTTCTTCAATTCCTTAGCCGCATTCTTCCGAATGACCGAACTCTTGTTCTGCAGCGCCTTTTCCCACATCTGCACCTCGCGATCCTGTGCCGCTCCCTCACCCGGGGGCAATGACGCTCTGGGCGATGGGGGAGGCGGCGCCGATCCCGTTGGTTTCCTCGCCGGGGGGGGCGGCGTGATGTCCGGCACGGCGGTCTCGGAGGCCTTGTTCAGCGCGGCCTCCTCTTCGTCGGCCTCCTTCTCTGCTTCGGCGGCGGAAACCGTTTTCTCCGCGGCGCGGGCTTCCAGGCCACTGATCGCAGCCTTCGAGTCGATACCGCGCTGCTCCTGCGCGGTCAATTCCTGATGCGAGTCAACGAGGGAGAATCCCTCTTCCTCGCCAAGGTCAAACATCTTTTCGGCTTCCAGAAGTTCCCAAGAGGCCCGGCGGTTGTCGGCTTCCTCGGCGGGGCTCCCCTCGTGGAGATCGGCTTCCCCTTCAAGGGCTTCGAGCTCGTCCTCGGTGAACGGCGCGAATTCGTCTGTGTCACCCGCGTCGGCGGCGGCGACTCGCTTGTGGGATGCCTGTGTCGGTGCGGTCAGGTCTTCCTGGACGACGGGCTCGGGATCGAACGCCTCGAGCGTGATGCCATCGCCCTTTGACTGGCGAATCGTGGGCGCGGCAATCGCCGGAGTACCCATGGCGTCGGGGGCCTCGCCTTCCATCTCGTCTTCGATGGGTGCGGGTGGCGCGGCGGCGGCTCGGGCCATCGCGTCCTGCCATGTCGCAACATCCACTTTGCGGAAGTTGAGCACGGTCGTGCCGAAAATGATCTCGTCGCCGTCGCGCAATTCCGCCTCGCGGACGCTGTTGCCGTTTACCGTGGTGCCGCGCCAGGATTCGAGATCCTTGAGGACGAACCGGCTTCCGTCGCGGCGGACGAGGGCGTGCTTCTTGGAGACGAACCAGTCGTGGAGGCGGATGTCGTTCTCCCCCGCGCGCCCGATGGAAGTCTCGGCGTTGGCGGCATAGAACTCCTGGCCGGCCTGCTTTCCCTTGGTTACGGTGAACTGGCCGACTTCGCCGGGAATCGGGGAGGCGGTCTCGGAGGGGCCGGCCGCCATCGGCTGGGCCGACGGTGGAGCCGAAACGGGCACGGGGCCCGACCCCGCCTCTTCCTGGGCCAGGAAAATCAGCGTGTGCTTCCCGATGGTGATCTGGTCGTTGTGGACGACCTCGGTTTTCGTAATCCGGACGCCATTGACCAGCGAACCATTGGCCGAGTTCATGTCGGTCAGGAAGAACTTCCCGTCCTGGCGCTTGATCCGGCAATGGTTGCGGGAGACCGACAGATTTTCGATGACGATGTCGTTGTCGCGGGCGCGCCCAACACTGAGCGTGTCCTTATCGAAGAAATACCGGTGAATGATCCGCTCCCCGAGTTTGACGATGATCTCCGGCATGTGCGTCTCTTTAGAGAATGGGGGCTAGTCGGACCGGCCAAGGCGCACCCCGAGTCGGGCCCACTGCGCCCCTTGCCAAACCCCTAACCTTCAACCGGTCCAGCGATACCAGCCGGGGAAAGTGGTGTGCAACGGCTAAAGCGATTTTTCGGCAACGGACGCCCACTCAAACTTCGGGCGCCGCCCGTGGGGAGGAACCCAACCCTGGCGGCGCCTGAAACGAGTGCCTTGGCAGCCCCCTTTCGGGGGTGCCGAGCCCTAGAACTGGACCTTGCGCACCTCGGTCCTCAATAGGTCCACCTGCGCCGACGCATCGTCGGCGGGATCGAAGGAGAGCATGTCCACGAAGAGCTTGATCTGGGTCACGAAGGGCGGGACCTCATAGTACATAATGTACTCCCGCGGACTGATTCCCGGGCCGTTTTCGCCGCCGACCCGGCTCTCCAGAACGCGCAGCGCCGAGTCGCGGAAGAAGGGGAATTCGCCAATGCGCAAGCGCAGCGTCGGGCAGTTCACCGGCGCCACGTTCGAGCGGATGCGGAACCGCACCTCGAGCAGGTCCCCGCCAGTCACGTTGATGGCCGGGCTGGCAATCTCTCCCGCGCAGTTGTTCGATCCACTGGCGCTGATCCGCATCGCATCGCCAATGGGACCGGACGTGGGAACATCCCAGAAGCCGGGAGCAAAGCCTGCGGATGTCCAGTTCAGCGAGGAGCCGGCGAACTGGGCGAGGTAAAGGGTGGATCCCACGGCCGTCGGCGAGGGTGTCGCGGTCGGCGGCGCCGTCGTGGGAATCGGCGATGGCGTCGGCGCGGGGCCGTCGGAAACGCCGGAGAAGGTTAGCACGAGGGATGGCGAGGGAAGCGATGTGGGGTCCTCGAACACGAATTGGGCGGTGGCCCGCCCATCTTGAACGAATACGTTGCTCGCCGGGACCGAGGTGAAGCTGGTGTCGCTCCTCACCCAGCCCAGCGTGGCGCCCGTGGCGCTTTGGACGGAATCGATGGAAAGGCTGAGCGTGACCCGCGTGTCGGGGCCGGCGATGTAGAAGCCGAGGCGACGGTCGAGCCACAGGGCAAACTGCGAGCGGCGCTCGCCCGCCTGCAAGGGGGGGGCCGAGCCGATTGGCGTATTGAGTCGGTAGTCCGTCAGGCCGATGAGCGCGCTATAGGACCCGGTCACGTTGTTATCCGGTCTCGTGGCCTGCAGCCCCACGATGTTGATATTCGCGCTGACCCGCCCCGTTGCAATAGTGAGCGCGCCGTTTCCGTTGGAGGAGACATCCATCAGCCCGGTTGCCGATGCCATTGGGGGCTCAGTTAGGAATGGGACAACGCTGAAAGTTCCCGCGGTCCCCGACGCGGAGCCGCCGGTGCCCGCAGTCGCGATAGCGGGGCCGTTAGCCTCACCCCAATAGCAATCAGTGGCGTCGGTCAGGCCTGATCCCAGCGCAACCAGGCCTTGGGTTCCGGGATCGCCGATCCAGTTCCGATTCATCTCCGGAACACGTGACCCGGTTGCGAGTAGCACCGTCCTTCTATTGGAACCCGAAATCCCAAACATGTGGGAGTCCGTGAGTGCATTGGCCGATCCCGCATTCGTGTAGAGCACGGCTTCGGGCGTCAGGTCGGGAATACCCTGAATCGTGCAGAACCGGACCTCGGAGCTGCCCGAAATGGGACTGCTCCCCGTATTCGCCGCTTGAATGCCAAAGCTACGCGGACGGTAGATCAGCGAGTTGAAGACTCGAAAGCTCTTGGAAAGACTCTGGACGCCGGTTCCCTCCCACGATTCGCCGGGGGGGTTCGTCGGCAGCGAGGGGAACGAGTTCCGGTCGTCGGTGAATCCCGAAAGCACGCCAACAGCCGTCAGGGTGCTTGTTTCATCCACGTTCAAGTTCTGCGCGCGCGCGTTCATCAGCGTGGAGTTGACGATGACAATGCTACTTCCCGGCGATCCCGCCGGCGCCGCGTCGATCTTGCGCCCCGATACGTTCGAGGTACGCGACCCGCCGACCCACAAATTCTCCGCGAAGAGGTTGGACTGGTTGCACAGTATCCCGTTGTCGGCGGCATCAACGATAAACGTGTCCTTCATGGTCACGGTGCTCTGGCTCAGGAAGACGGTATCGTAGTCGTCCACGTTGATCTCGCCGCGAAGCACATCGCCCTGAAACACCGAATTCTCGATCAGGCCGCTTCCCACCTGGGTCATGTTCACTCCATTGACCAGATTGCGGATGAACTTGGAATTGCGCACGACGGTCGTGGAAGTCCTCAGCGAAACCAAGCCACTGCGGACCTGCTCGACCCGGCAGTTGTCCACGATGCCGGTGCCCACGTCCTGAAAGTTGATCCCCTCCTGGCGCACCGCTTGGGAGGGCGTAAGGCCGCTGCTATTGAATGTGGAGTTGGAGACCACCGCCACGGAGCTGGGCGCCGATGCAAAGAAAACCCCGCGCACGCAATTGATGAAATTGCAGCCCGTGACCTCGGCCTCCAGGAAATTCGTCGCAAAAAGTCCCGCCTCGCGGCCCGTGATGGTGGTGTTCTGAAGGATGATCCGGGAACGGTTCCCCGAATCCACCAGATTGAACGCCGGTCCTGGCCCCGCAGCCACCGAACCGCCCTGCCAGTTCAGAACAACGCCATTGGCGAGCAGCACTCCCGGCCCTGACTCGATCGTGCAATTCTCCGCCACCACCGTGCCGCCTTGGGCGCTGATGGCCGCCTCGCTCAGGTTGCGAAAGACGCAATTCCGGTAGATCGTCGTCGATCCGGGGGTCGTCAACGCCGAGTAATTGCACGCCTCGAATATCACGTTCTCCAGAACGATCGTGCAGTCCGCCGTCAGGAAGATGCCGTTGCCGTTTCGAACCGTCACGTTGCGCAGGGTCATCTGGGCGCCGGACTGCATGCCGATGTTGGCCCCGCCCAGGTCCAGGATTGCGCCGTTGCCCTCCACGATGCGGTTCGAACCGCTCAGCAGGAAAGTCCCGCCTGTATAGGTCTCCCCAGCATTGAGGGAGACGTTCCCCCCGCCGGGGACGATCACGTCCACGGTTGGGACGGCAAATGTGACCGAGGTCAGACTGAGGAATGCCGCAAGGGCAGTGACGACTTTCATGGGGGCGCACTCTGAGTGGGTATCGAGTAGTAGCTCGACGTAGAATTCGTTTGTGCAAAGTCCCGTGTAAAGGGCATTCTCCAACGTCCTCATCCTACGGTGTTGCGTCGGCCCGTGCGAAGCCCCTCAATTGGGGCATACCCAACCCGCCAAGCCCCAGCCAAGAGCCCTGCCCATGCCGATCCCCCGTCCCGACTCCCCCTACGACCTCTTTCGCGAGTGGTGGAGCGCAGGCCACGATGCCGAGCCAAAGTATCCCGATGGCGTTTCCCTCGCCACCATCGGCGAGGACCGCATCCCAGCCGTCCGGGTGGTGCTACTCCGCGACTGGGACGAGCGTGGTTTCGTGTTCTACACGAATTACGAGGGCGCGAAGGGCCGCGATCTGATGGCGCGCCCGGTTGCGGCGTTGTGCGCCTACTGGAAGACGCTCGACCGCCAGATTCGCATCCGCGGGACTGTCGAGGTCGCGGAGGGCGAGCTTTCGGACGCCTACTTTGCGGGCCGTCCCCGCGAAAGCCAGATCGGGGCGTGGGCGTCGCACCAGTCCTCCATCATCGCGGGGCGCGACGAACTGATGCGAAGCGTGGAGGAAATGTCGCGCCGCTTTGCCGGTCAACCGGTCCCCAGACCGCCGCACTGGGGGGGATTCCGCGTCAAGCCCGTGCAGATCGAGTACTGGCAGGAGGGCGAGTTCCGCCTCCACGACCGACTTCAGTACACGCAGGGCGAGGACGGATCGTGGAGTTCCGCGATCCTGTCGCCCTGAAGTCGCCTTCAGGCCGCCCGTTCCCTCCGCCTTGCGAGCCATACCAGCAATCCCACCGTTCCCCACAGCGCGAGCACGCCATACCAAGGGCCCAGGATCGTGTACCAGGAACGCAGCGGCGCGGAGGCCAGCACCAGCTCCGTCTTCAGGATTCCATGCTCCAGCAGCGGCAACTTCTCCGTCACGCGGCCCACGGAATCGATCACGCAGGTGATGCCGGTGTTGGTGGCGCGGACCATCGGGATGCCGGTTTCGATGCTGCGCCAGCGGGCCATGTCGCCGTGCCAGGCGGGCCCCGCGGAACCGTCGAACCAGGCATCATTCGTTGTGTTGACGAAGAGGTTGGCCCCCCGCGATGCGTGGCCGCGATGGATGTGGGCAAACTGATCCTCGAAGCAGATCGACGGCCCCAGTCGCACCTCGTGCTCCACGCCTTCGGAATCCGCGACGAAGAAACCGACCGGCGCCGCGAGCCTTCCACGCCGGAACGATCCCACCTGCACGATCTTGTCCTGAAAGCCGGGAATAATCGAGAGGTACGGCACCGACTCGCCAAACGGCATGAGCTGCACCTTGCGGTAGTCCGCCGCCATGCGGATGCCCTCGTCCGCGGGGCGGACGAGCCACAGGCCGCCATAGGCGCCTTCCCCGGGGCGAAGCTCGCCGCTCGAATCAATCCCCTCCGCCAGCGATTCCGTCCAGTCGCCATCGGCGTTGCGGAACACGTTGTCCACCCCGCCGATCACGATGGGCGTTTCCAGGTCCTTCGCCAGGTCGATCACCTCCAGCATGATCGCCCCGCCGTACTGACGCCGCTGAAAGACCTCCTCCACGTCAATGAACTCCTGGGTGAACGTGCTCTCCGGCGTCACGATCAGGTCGAACTCGCCGCGCTCGATCGTGCGGAGCTGCGTGAGCTGCGTCATCGTCAGCTCGTCCTGCAGGCGGCGGCGCTCCGCTTCGTCGGGGCTTGTATAGCTCAGGTACTTCTTATCCTGTGAAATCCCCGGCTGCATCAGGGCCACGCGCAACTTGAAGGTGGGGCCCTCTGCAAGTTCGCGCTCACGCGCCGACATCACCCCGGCTCCATATAGACAGCCCAAAATTGCGAGCGCCAGCATCGCCCCCAGCCGCGCCAGCGCGCCGCCCTGGCCATAGCCCGCGCGGAAGGCCGCGATGTTCTCCATCACCGCAAGGTTCATCCCCACGATCAGCGCGGCGATCAGGGGCGTGCCCCCAAGCGACGCCACATGCGCCATCGCCAGCCACCCGCCCTGGGACTGGCCCAGTCCATAGGGCATTCCCAGCGGACCAATGCCGAAGAAGTACTCGATGCCCGACCAGCAGAGCATCCCCGCGCCCAGCGCTCCCCACGGCGGCAGCTTGCGCCCGAAATAGACAATCAGAGCACACGCCACCGCGAAGTAGAAACCGCCATACAGCGCCAGCGGCGGAATGCCGAACCATACCAGCGAATTGAAGCGGTCGATGATCACAAACCACTTCGTCCCCCACAGCGCCACCAGCGACATAAACAGCCACGCGGGCCAGAACGCCATCGCCGGGCGGCACTTCCTCAGCCCCCAGAAAATCGGCACCAGCGCCACCCACGCCACCCAGCTCTGGAAGAATGGCCGATAGCACGCCAGCAGCAGCACCGCCGAAACCGGTGCCATCGCAAATGCCAGCCGCGCTGCACGCCATTCCGCCCACGGCGGGACTGCGGCGCGAAGGAGGCCCAGCCCGCGGCGCATGATCGACGGACGCGCGTTGGGCGCGGGTTCCTGCTTCGGTTGGGTTGGGCGTTTCTTGGCCAAGGATCAGAGCGCGCGCAGGAAGTAGCCCTGGAATCCAAGCCGGTCCAGCATCGTCAGAACCTGATCCGCCGAGTCGCGGCGCTCGTACTCCACCGCCGCCACCCAGGGCATGATCGCCGACAGCATCCGGCGCAGCCGAACAGCGGAGACCGCCGGGGCCTGGTCCACCGTGAGCACAATGCCAAATCGCCTCGGCGCGATGCGGGCGAGTTCGCGAAAGATATCGAAAAGCTCGCGCTCGTTCCACGCCCTCAGCGGCATGCGGACGCATGGCCGGATCCCCGCCACGAAAAGCCGCGACGACCAGAGCCGCCTCATCGCCTTCGCCGACGCGCGCCCCTCCTCGTCGGCTAGGTCCGCGTCGATCCCCAGCAGCGCCGGATGCAGCGAGAACGCCAGCCCAGCGCGATCTGGCGCCGCGATGAACGCGGCCATTTCCTTCTCTGTCTGAGGCGGCAGAATCACGCCCACCATTTGGCGCGACTCCTCCAGCCAGTGCTTGCGCAGCTCCAGCACCAAATTCTTTGGCGTCGAGGCGATATCGATCTTCAGCAGCAACGCCGGGCCGATATCGGTCCCCAGAAATGCGGGTGAGAAAGTCCTCGACGCATCGATCAGGATCGCCACGCCGTCGCGGATCGGCGCCTGGAGCGCGATTGCCGGCGGAAGCGCCACTGTTGACTCGGCGCCCTCGGCCTGAAGCCCTTCTCGGAACGGAGGAAGCAATTCGCCCCTCAGCCTCAGCACCCGCGCTCCCTCCATCGCCTCCAGCGAATGAACGACCCCCGGCGCCATCAGGACCACCGTTCCCGCCGCCGCCTCGCTACGCGCCCCCCCCTCCGTCACCGCTACACGGCCTTGCAGCACCACATAGACCTCTGCCCCGTCGGAGAACCGCGGCGCCACCGCCTCTCCCGCGGAGAGCGACATAAGTTCCCCAGCCGTCACCGGAGACCAATCCGGTGCGCGCTGGCAGAGCTGATCGAGGTTCAGTACGGGCACTGATCGACTCCTTGCCGCGTCGGTGGCCAATCAAGCCGCCATTCGCGGGATGGGAAGGAAGAGGCGCAAGGGGGTTGCTGTGGATTGCCGCGCCCGTTCACCCGTCCTCGTCCTTGAGTACCGTCCGGCGGATGTGCCGGTCTAGCGGCCTGCCAATCCCTTCAATCGACTCGCGGAGGTTCATGCGGGTTATATCGATGGAGCCGTAGAACCGAAACCAGAGCCAGCCAGCGATGATTAGAATGATGGTTCCGGCCAGCATCTCGGCACCCGCCTCGTCGAGCGCGCGCTTCATGGAAGTGGGGGAGTCATCGTAGATTACACCTCCGATCGCGTGGACTGCGCGGCTGATCAGGCACAGCGCGACGATGCACGCGTAGACTCTCACCATCGCCGCGAATGCGCGACCGATATTCCTCGCCGCCTTCTCTGCGATTCCAGGCGCTACTTTATAGATCATCAGCAATGGCGCGCCTTGGTTCTTGTAGAGGCGGCGGGCCCTCGCTTCGGCCGCTGTCTTGTATGTTGCGACGGCCAGGAATGCGAGGGGGAGGACTATCACCACGGTTCGCCAGTGCCATACCATATGTCCGTCAAATGCGATCCGCAATGCCGCATAGATGCCACTCGCCATCAGGCAAATAGCCGCGATCATGAGCGCGTCGCTGCGCGGCGCCGATTCCTGCTGCTCGAGATAAAGCGCCTCCAGAACATCGCTTCCAGTCACCCCACACGACCACAGATCGAAAAGTGTCGGAGTCACCTTGCCGTCCGGCGGAAGAATGGCCGCAAAAGTCTGCCGATGCCAAGCTCGCAGCCGCCGCCACAACGGAGCCGGCCCCGCCGCTTCCCTCGCCTCCTTGTATATGCGAGAGAGCGCATTGTCTGGATCCACGACACCCTCATAGGGGTCCTCGCGGTGGAGGAGGCGGGCGACCAATGTACGTGGCGCCTCCGCTGTTGTGGGTTCGCCGTTTCCGTTCAATTCCATCACTGCCGCATGGATGCCTACTTCAGGGGGATGCTAGGCAGGACAGGGGCGATGCGAGCAATGGGGTTTTGGGCTCGCTTGCCTGGTGGCGAGGTTGAGTGGCCCCTTAACAGGACGAGTGCCGCAGCACTCAGATTGTCCTCCCCATGAAGTCTCGGACAATCATCTTCTATCAATAGGGTGACGGGAGGGCGCCGGTTCGGGACTGGCTCAAGGGCCTCGCAGGCCAATCGATCCGGAGAAGAATCCACACTCGTCTGGATCGGCTCGCCGTCGGGAACGCAGGCGATCATAAGTCCGTCTGGAAACGAGGGACTGAATCATGAAGCGCCAACACCCCAAGTTTGACGACAATATGCTGAAAGAACTCAAGGACCTGAAGGAGGCCCAGGCCTACCTCGATGTGGCTCTTTAGGAGTACGAGGAGGACGGCGACTATGCGGCGTTCCTATTGGCGCTGCGTCGCGTGGCGGAAGCGCAGGGCGGGATGAGCGACCTTGCTCGGCGGAGCGATCTCAACCGGCGGAATCTGTACGCGGCGCTGTCCGAAACCGGGCAGCCCCGGCTCGATACGATTTGCGCGGTCTTGCAGAGTATCGGGCTGCGGTTCTCGATCGCGCGGGCCGTGAAGTAACCTACCCCCACCCCATCTCCCGCGAATCCAGCCAGATCGTTACGGGGCCGTCATTGAGAATCTCCACGCGCATGTGGGCGCCGAATCGACCGGTCTCGACGCGGCCCGGGTGGCGCTGGCGGAGGAAGTCGAGGAAGGCGGCGAAGGTCGCCTCCGCCCCGGCGGGGGGCATGGCGTCGGTATAGGAGGGGCGGCGGCCCTTGCGGGCGTCGGCATACAGGGTGAACTGCGAAACCAGAAGGAGCGCGCCGCCGATATCCTCCAGCGAGCGGTTCATGCGGCCCTCGTCGTCGTTGAAGATGCGGAGGTTCGCCAGCTTGTCGGCGGCGGCGGGGAAGAGTTGGGGCCCGTCTCCGTGGCCGAGGCCGACAAAGACCAGCAGGCCGTGACTGATGGAGCCCGTGACCGCGTCATCGACGGTGACGCTGGCCTGGGAAACGCGCTGAATCAGGAGACGCATCGCGGCGCTCGTCAGTTGGCGGATGCGAGGGCGGAGGGCTTTTCCGACACCGTGACGCGGATCGTGGAGCCCAGCTTGACCGTGGTGCCGGGCATCGGGCGCTGTGCCAGGATGTGCCCCGCCTCCAGTAGGTCCGTGGCCTCTGACTTCTCCAGCAGCACCGCGAATCCATTCTTGGAGGCCTTCGCGAGCGCGGCGGATGTCTCCATCGTCACCAGGTCGGGGGCCGTGGATTCCGGCGCCTCGATCAGTTCGCGCGCGCCAACGTAGCCAACGGCTCCACACACGCCAAACACGAGAATGGCGCAGACGGAGAGCCTCCAGAGGAGGCCGATTAAGCCGTAGGGTTGTTTGGGCGCGTCGGACATGTCGGCGCAGGGTTGGGAGTGCGTGCCTACGGGTTCAAGAAAAAAGACGCTTACCAACGAGTTCACGGAGAATACGCAGTCCAAAATCCTATGGCAGTTCTCCGCGTTCTCGGTGAACTCCGTGGTTATTCTCTTTTGCGCGGCGGCCCCTCCAAGCTCTCCGGACCCGCTTGCCAACCGACCCGACCTCCCGCGACACTCCTCCCCGAAATGAAATATCTCGCGCTCGCCATTCCCGCCATCTTCCTCTTCCTCGCGTCGCGATACGCGGGGGCGGCGCCGTGTGCGGGGTGCGCGGCGGCGTTGCTGGTGTGGTATCTGGACCCCAGGGAGGCGCCGCGGGGCATCGCCTGGGGTGCCACGGCAGTGGGGGTGGTCGTCGGGTTGTTCCGCGAGGGACCGATGCTGCTTGCTGGCGCGCTGATCGCTATCGGTGCCCTGATCGCTCTCGAACTCTTCGCGCGACGCGGCGGCGGCGAGGACCCCTCCGCGACCAGCGTCCTCATGGCGGCCTTGTTCGTCGGCGCGTCGGGCTGGTACCTCACCACCCTCGCCAACCCATTCAAGTCCATCGGTGAAGTCCGCAACATCGTGGCCTTCGGCGACAGCCTGACCTCCGGCGTGCCCGGCGACGGCGTTTCGCGCCGATGGCCAGAGGCTCTGGCCGCGCGCCTGGGCGGAGAAGCCATCAACCTCTCCTATCCTGGCGACACCACTGCCGAGTCCTGGGAACGCTGGCAGTCCCGCGTCCGTGCGCGCCAGTGGAGCGACAAGCCCGGCTGGTCTCCAGATCTCTATGTCATCATGCTCGGCGGAAACGAAATCCGCCAGAGCGCCGCCCCCGCAAGTATCGAGGCCGGATTGAAAATCTGGCTCGATGAACTCGCCCGCGATGGGAAGCCAATCCTTCTGGTCGCCGTCCCGGGCGCACCGATCAACGACCCTTATCGCGACGTATGGCGTCGCGCTGCCGAGGGCCAGCCCCTTGCCAATTGGATGCCCCATGGCACCCTGAGGACGATCTTCACCTCGCCCCGCATGACGATGGAAGACCGCATCCATTTCCGTCAGCCCGCCCACGATTATCTGGCAGGCGCCATCGCCGACCGCATCGCGGGGAAATAGGGTCGCCCGAAATTGCGCTGGCACTCCGGCGCCGATTCGGGGCCTACTCTCCGCCAGACTCCGCACCGGATGACGCCCATGGCCGACGGCCGCTTCACCAGGCTGGAAACCAAGTCGGCCAACGCCAAGCCCACCGGCGCCCTTCCGCCGCCGGAGGGCTCCATCCCCCGCGACGCCGTCGCGACCCCTGCGCCCGTCGAGGGCGACGAGGGTTACTACTCCACCTTTATCGAGAAGGCCGACGAGGCGTTCTTTACCGGCGCCTATCGCGACGCCCTGCGCCATTACAGCCGCGCCCTCCAGGCGGAGAACAACCACGTCTATCCGTGGATCGGCCAGATTTCGGCGCTGATCCAGCTCAAGCAATACAAGGAGGCGGAGCTCTGGTCCACGCGCGCGCTGGAGCAGTTCCCCGAGGAAAGCTCGCTCCTCTCCCAGCGCGCCCGCGTCCTCGCGCTGACGGGCAACGCGCGCCGCGCCGTTGGCGTCAGCGACTATGCCCTCTCCAAGGGCGCAACCTCGTGGACGTGGCTGGCGCGGGGAGATGTGCTGCTGGAGGCCGCAGACAACAACGCGCTCTTCTGCTTCGAGAAGGCCGTGGAACTCGCCGGCAAGGAGGACTGGCGCACACCCCTGATCGCCGGGCTCGCCTTTGCCCGCAAGCGCCAGTGGTCCAGCGCGGAGGACTTCCTGCGTCGGTCGAAGGAGATCAATCCCAAGAACTTTTTTGTTTGGTTCGAGTACGCCCTCGTCCTCACCGAGATGAGCTATCTCGACCGCGCAAGCGACGCGCTCAAGCGCTGCCTCCAGCTAAACCCCAGGTACATGCCGGCCAAGGACCTCGAATTGCGTCTCTTTCGGAGACCCTTTCTGAAACGCATCATGGGCATGATGAAGCGATAATGGCCACTCTGGCCGCAAAAGTCCCACGAATCAGGCGGCGGAGTGACAAGTTGGTTACCGATGGCCCGCCCATGCGAACCCCCTTGCCTTGGCACCGATCTTGTACCCTTCTCGCGGTTAGGGACTCCGAGGTGCGGAGCCGCGGCAGGATGAGGCCCCGGGGGCAACGTGCGATGCTCACTTGGGAAGCAAACTGCCAAGGTCTCTCAGCCAACGATCCCCACGGCGCCGGGGAAATTGGTCTTTCATCGACCTAATACTTCCTTACGGAATCGGCGGCGATCGCGTGAAGGCCCGGGTGTACGGTCCCGGGAAATAGCGCGAAGACCACCGAATCCATGGCCGGTTTCCCGGCGCCGTTTTTTCCTCCCCCTCCTTCATCGACCAAACAACATCATGTCGCCCGCGCTGACGGTGCCGTTGCTCGGATCATAGAGCACGATGTCGTGTCCGTCGGGACCGAAGCCCTGGGTTGCGAGACTCCTTCCTGCGCAAGCGGAACGTATAGCGCCGCATCCCGGTCTCAACACACACTTCACCCCATGATCGAACCCCTCACCCAGCCCCTCGCCGTGCTCGTGTCTCCGCTCTTGATGCCGCGCCAGGGGCTGATCCCGCTGAGCCGACGATTGCGGCGCGGGGGGATACCGACGCGGCTCTTCGGCTATCCCTCCTATCGCAAGGACATCCCCGCCAACGCGGACCGCCTTGCGCAGTTTCTGCGCGAACTCGGCGATGAACCATTCGATGTCGTGGCCCACTCGCTCGGCGGAATCGTCCTTCGCTGGGCCGTCAACCACTGTGGCGCGCGGGTGCCCCGCCGTGTGGTGATGATAGCGACGCCCAATCAGGGGGCACGCCTTGCCGCAACCGGCGACCGCCTGATGGGCCCGCTCTTTCCCCTGGTGTGGGGCCGATGCGTGCGCCAGTTGCGTCCCGGCGCCGATGGCCTTTGCGAGATCGCGGGGCCGCTTCCCGCCGAATGCGAAGTGGGCATCATCGCCGGAGGCACCGGCACCACCCGCGGAGTGAATCCCTTCCTCCGCGGCGACAACGACCGCATCGTCCGCGTGGAGGAAACCAAGCTCGCCGGGATGAAGGACTTCATTCTCCTCCCCATGGCCCACGGTCCCCTGATCTTCAGGCGCGGGGGCGCGGATCAGGTGGTGGCGTTCCTGCGCAATGGCGCCTTCGACCGCGACGTATAGATAGATATACGATCAAGCCGGACCGCGGAGCACGATTTTTCCAATTCCCGCGTTGGACTCCATCGCGCGATGGGCATCGACCACCTCGTGGAAGTCGAACACGCGGTCGATCACGGGGCGAAGCCTCCCCTCCGCGAAGAGCGGCAGCGCCCGCGCGGCGAAGCACTGGCTCAGCGCGATCTTCTCCTCGATCGGGCGGCTCCTCAGCGCGGTTCCCATGATGTGGAGGCGCTTCCTTAGGACCGTGCCCAAGTCGAGCTCCGCCTTTGCGCCACCCAGAAATCCGAACACCAGCAAACGTCCGCCGGGCGCCAACAGCTCGATATTGGATTCCCACACGCTCGCCCCAACGAGGTCGAAGATCGCCGATACGCCACCCGGCGCGATGTGGCGCACGTCGGCGACAAACGCATCGCCCAACACGGCGGGTTGAAATGCGCCAAGCCCTCGCAGCGCCTCCAGCTTCTCCCTAGCGCGCGAGACCGCGATCACGCGGGCCCCTGCGTGGGATGCGAGTTGCAGCGCCGCGGTTCCCACGCCGCTGCTGGCCGCGTGGATCATGACCGTCTCGCCCGCTGCGATCTTGAGTTGCAGGAACAGCGCGTCGAACGAGGCAAGAAACGCCTCGGGAATCGCCGCCGCATGAACGAAATCCATCCTTCGCGGAATCGCCAGCGCCATGCGTTCGTGAATGGTGACGTACTCCGCATAGCCCGCCCCCGCAAGCAGCCCCATCACGCGGTCGCCGACCTTCCACAGCGTCACACCGGCCCCGCACGATTCCACCTCGCCCGCGAACTCGAGTCCGGGGATGTTCTCCGGAACGCCGGGCGGGGGAGGGTAGCGACCCATGCGCTGCAACACGTCGGCCCGGTTGAGCGCTGTGGCTCGCACACGCACGCGGATGTGGCTCTCTCCCGCGACAGGGGCCGCCACATCCGCCACATTGAGCACTTCCGGCCCGCCAAATTCGCGAATCACGATAGCCTTCATTTCGGCGACAGCTCCTGAATGATCCGAATCACATCGCGGGTTTCCGCCACATCGTGAACGCGCAGCCATTCCACCCCGCGCGCAACACACCACGCCGCCACGCCCAGCGACCCTGCCAGTCGGTCGTCGGCGCGTGCGCGGCCAAGCACCTCGCCAAGGAACGACTTGCGTGATGCACCCACCAACAACGGCGCACCGATTTTCATCGTGTCTATACCGCCCAGCACCGCCATGTCCCACGCATGCCACGGGATGCTCCGCTGGCGAAAGAAGCCAATGCCGGGATCGAGCATGATGCGGCCCGGCGGAATTCCCGCTGCGATCGCGCGCGCCAGCGCCTCGCGCATCAGCCGCGCGACGACTTCCGCGGGCCCCTGCGCTTCCTCCACCACGCTTGGCGAATCGCACACCATCAGGATCGCGCCGGCACCGCGGGTCGCGATCAGCGTCGCCATCCCGGGATCGGCGGAAAGCGCGCTCACGTCGTTGACGATGTCCGCCCCCGCATCCAGCGCGGCCCTCGCGACAATCGCCCGCTGTGTGTCGGCGCTGATGGGGAGCCTCGTCGCCCGCCGCGCCGCCGCCACCGCGCGGGCCATGCGCTCGGCCTCGACCTCCGTCTCCACGTGCGCATCCTTGTACGGCGCCGTGGACATCGCCCCTATGTCGATCAGCTCGGCGCCGTCGGCTTCCGCGCGCGAGACGGCTTTCGCGATGGCGTCGTCGCTCGCCGCAACGGAACCTGCATAGAATGACTCCGGACTCGCATTGATTGCCGCTATGATTCGCGTGGGGGCATGGCGGATGAAGACGCCCGCGGCGCGGTCGGTCACGTCCACCGCCTCATCTTGATGCGGATCTCGCCGTCCTCCATGACCTGCTCCCCAACCACCTCCGTATTCATCCGGCCGAGTTCCTTCACCACTCGATTCATCGCAAACATCTGGGCGAGTTCCTGCGCGAATTCCTGGCCGCGCTGCTCCAGCAGTTTTTCGTCCATCGTTTTCGGCCCCGTGGCCGTTACGCGCAGTTTTCCGCGCTCGTCCTTGATCACCGCCAGCTCGATGCCGTCCTTCTCGAAGAAGAGCGCCTCCTCGCGCCCCACTTCCAGCGTCATGTTCTCCAGCACGGCCTGCTCGATCTTGATGACGACGTTGTTGGATTCCTCGATGCGCTGGCGCAGGGCCTTGTTCAGGTCTCCGCCCACGTCGCTCATGCTGACCATCGCCTTGTAGCCGAGCGCCGCCGCCGCCGCCAGGATGATCGGCGTCAACAGGGGCAGACTGGTCGCAATAATAGGCGTCAGGGCGATGATCGACATGGAAAGCCTCCGCTCGGTGGTGCCTTCAGCGAGATGGCATCACGGGCCCGCTTTCCATGCAAGGCGAGAACGCGCTACCGTCCCGTTGCGATGATCGTCGGGATAACTTCGTCCAGCGTCACGGGCGCAGCCCGGTCGTCCAATTCGACCACAACCAAGTAGCCGTTTCGCTTCCCGCCGGAGAGGAACGCCTTCAGCAGCGCCAATTGATCGCTATACACCAGGCGGCCGTCTTCGGGATTCCAGAACTCCTTCGCGCACAGGCACCCGGCGCTGGGCGTATTGGGGTAGTAGGCTTCGCCGACATAGAATTCCGGGTCGATGGTCGTGCCGTGAACGATGATCTCGCTGCGCCCGGCGCGACCCGCCAGCCAGGCCTCGCTGATTGGGAAGTATCCCCGCCACGACGGCGGCAGGAGCGAGAGGTAGAACTCCTCGCTCCATTCGGGAGCCTCGGCGGTTGCGTCGTGAAGGAAGTCCGCCACCGGCGCCTCGATCGGCAGCCTCGACCAGAGATAGGGAACCGTCCCGATATGCTGGTTCGTGGCAAGGCCCGTTCCGCGGATTGTATAGACACCCTGCGGCGAGTTGCCAAACGTGATTGTCCCCGGCAGATCGGTCCGGGCCATCGCGAGCTGGGCGATCTGGAAAATCGTGCCGTCCTCGCGCCGAACGAATCGCCCGTCCGGCCCGCGCACGATCGCGATCCCCGCATGGCGCCGGTCCTGACGCTGAATGCTGAACACCACTGGGAATCCCGACCGTATCTCATACGTCAGCAGGTCAGCAAGCGGAGGGCGCTTCGCAAGTTCCACCGCCGGATCGTGGGAGAGCCGATGTTCCAGCGCCACCAGGCGGGGCTCCTTCTGCCACGCGGGAAAGCGGGCCTCCATCCCGGTGCGAATCGCGGCGATGACCTTGGGCTCCCTCCCCGCCAGCAGCAGGAGATAGCCTGCCGTCGCAAACTCGCGCGGGGACTCGATCTGCGGAAGCAATGCCGCAACTTCGGCGTCGAACTCCCCCGGAAACAGCGAGTACGCCGCGCCGAGCGCCGCGCGCTGAAATCCCTCGGGCTTTCCTGCATACGCCGCCAGCATCTGGCGCGTCGCCCCGCGCACCTCGCGCCCTCGATCGTTGATCAGCCCCGCGCCCCACATGATTCCCGGCCAATCCTTGATCGCCTCCGCGTCCAGCGGGCCCGCCAACTTCGTCCCAATGGCAACATCGCGCCGATCGGCAAGGAACGCCGCGCGCGATGCCGCAAGGGTGTATGTGGAGGAAAAGTCGGAGGTCTTCGCGTCGAGGAGCTGGCGCTCCGCCGCCCTTAGCCCGTTCGCGTCCTCGGCAACGCCGATACCATTCATGATCACCGCCAGGGCAATCCCGGCGGCGGCAACGGCGATTCGATTCATGCGGTGCTCCCTGTACCGGGGCTTGGAATACCGTTCGGGAGCGGGGCGATTGTAAGGCTGTGTGGATGGTGGAGCTGAGGGGACTCGAACCCCTTACCTTCGCATTGCGAACGCGACGCTCTACCAGATGAGCTACAGCCCCACACGCAACGGGGCGACAGGCAAGCCGCCGGGGCCGGGCGTGTCAATGGCGAATGTGCCCCCGCAAAAATCGGGCAGCCACCGGGAAGTCGAATGCCAATGTAAGGCACAGCCTAGCTGCAGTGAATGTCGATCCCCAACAGCGTCTGGTCGTCCTTCACCAGCGCATTCCCGCGCCACCGGTCCACGTTCCTGAGCACCGCGGAAAGGCTCTTTGCCAGCGGCAGCGAGGAGGTGACGGAGAAATCGCGCGTCAGGGCCTCCACGCCATACATCGAGCCGCCCGGGTCGAATTGTTCCACGATCCCATCGGTGTAGGCCAATACCCGGGTGCCCAGTTTCTCCAAGTCCATCGACACCACCGGCCAAGCGTCGTAGTCCGATATGAGGCCAACGGGAACACCGCCCGGCACTTCGATGGGCCCGCTCGGCGTGAAGACGACGCCATGGTGCCCAAAGCACAGCATCTCCAGCTTGCAGTGAGTGGAATCCACGATCATCAGCAGGCCCGTAATGAACATCGTGTCACCGGGCGTTTGGCCGGGGCGCGCCATGAAGCGGTCGTTGGTGCGGACCAGCGCGGCCTTTGCGTCGTCCATCGAATCGCCATCCAGCAATGCAAAGAACTCCGCCAGCGCGGCGGCGGCCTGAGGTCCATGCCCCATCGCGTCGGCGATCACCACGAATGCCTTCCCATCCCCCAGATCCCGCGACCAGACCCCGTCACCGGATTCAGGCTCCAAAGGTCGCAGGCACACGGCGACCTCGAATCCCTTGCCACGATGTAGCGATTCGCGCCGCAGCGGCTCGCCCAGTTCGAGCTCCCCATCGCCATCGGTCAACAGCCCCGTTTCATGCCGCAGATAGAGATCGCCGTCGATTTCGACAGGAACAATTCTCAGGACGTACTCCCTTCTCTGAATGGGTGAGGGGCAGGAGAACCGCTCGGCGTGGCCACTGAGCCGTCCTTCGAAAAGCTGCGGATAAATTGCTGACCACCGGGCGCGATGCACGCCGGAGAAATTGTCCAGAATGCTCGTGCCGATCACCGCCGAGGCCAGTCGTGGAGCGCCGTTTACCTCGGCAAACCAAGCGAATGGACGATTGGCCCAAGTCACCTTCCCCTTAACATCCACGTAGTAGATCAGGTTTAAGGATCGAACATCCGCGTCGGGCACGGCGAGACCTGCTTGCTCGTTCATGGCCGCATATCACCCTTTCCACTGCGTGGTAACGATAGCCGAGACTCCAAAGCCGTCAACCCAAGTTGGCCGGGGTCGCTTTTCAGGCGACTCGGCTGGAGGCCACGATTGAATAGGGACGCGCAAAAAACGCCACAGACCCCTTGACACGGGGGCCCTCCAACCGTCCCCTAGCGGGCCGTTGCAACGACCAAGGATACAGCGATCATGAAGAGAACATTTCAGCCCAACAACCGCAAGCGCCTCAAGAAGCATGGCTTCCGTATTCGGATGTCCACCAAGAACGGGCGCAAGGTTCTGGCCCGCCGCCGTGCCAAGGGCCGTCATCGCTTGACGGTTTCCGACTGAGAGTAGCCGCGATGCCGGCGGATACCTCTCCGCCGGACGAGCGCTTTCCGCGCGACCGCCGGCTCCTTTCCAAGGCTCAATTCGACGCCGTTTTCCGCGGGGGGCGCAAGGTTGTGCGCCCCTCGCTGATTCTGTTTTCACTGGCTCGCGATTCGGCGGAGCAGCATTCCCGCATCGGCCTGGCCGTCTCCCGCAAGGTGGGCAACGCCGTCGTGCGCAACCTGCTGCGTCGCCGCGTGAAGGATATCTTCCGCCGTAACCAGCCTCGTTTCCTTCCCGCCTCTGACATTGTGGTGATTGCAAGGCCGGGGGCCGACGCGCTGTCGTTTGACGCGCTGGCAATCGAGTTCCTTGGCGCGTTTGCCCATCACGTCGAGCGCGAGGAACGCCGCCGCGCGGAGCGCCCCCCGGAACCCACCTGAGGGCTTGCACCATCCGGCGGGGTCCGCCACTCTCCCTATTCGCACGTTTCCGCGAGTGATCGCATCCGAATTGCCGGGAGAGTTTCCACATGCCCCCAACCGAGGCTGTCGCGCCCTTCATCACCGAGCCCGCCCATCTCCTCGCGTTTCTGGCGGGGATTGTGGGGCTTGTCTTCTGGTTGTCCACCCTGCGTCCGTTCCAGACGTTCTTTCGCTACTTACCGCCGCTGATCTGGATGTACTTCCTGCCGATGATCGCCACGACGATGGGGATCACGCCGGACGACTCACCGCTCTACAGTCCGGTGATGTCGCGCATTCTCCTTCCGGCGGTGCTGGTGCTGCTGCTGATTCCGTCGGATATCCGGGGCATCGCAAAGCTGGGACCAAAGGCAGTCCTGATGATGGTCGCTGGAACGTTCGGCATCGTTCTGGGAGCCACCGTCAGTTTCTGGATTTTCAAGGACAAGCTCCCCGAGGAATCGTGGAAGGCCGTCGCCGCGCTCTCCGGATCATGGATCGGTGGATCGCCGAACATGACCGCCGTCATCGAGTCGCTGGACATGCCCAAGACGCTCGTCGCACCCATCGTCATCGTGGACACGGTGCTGGCCTATAGCTGGCTCGGATTGCTGATCGCGTTAAGCGCCTACCAGCGGCAGATCGACAAGCACCACAAGGCCGACGCGCGCGTGATCGACGAACTGGCGGCGCACCTCGAAGCGGAGCAGGCCACGCAATCCCGCGCGCCGCGCACTGGCGACATTGCCATGATGGTTGGCTTGGCGCTTGTCGTCAGCCAGATTTGCATCTGGCTGGGAGGACCGATCAATTTGTTCTTCACGAAGGTGCTCGGCTTTAAGCAATTTGGAGAGGTCATCAACGCCTTCGGCTGGGGAATCCTGCTCATCACCGCCGTGGGACTCGCGCTTAGTACCACACCGGTCCGGCGCCTCGACTTCTGCGGCGCCTCGGCTGTTGGGAACGTCGGGCTCTACCTGCTGCTCACCAGCTATGGGGCTCGGGCGAACCTGAATGCGATCCTGGAGGCGCCGATGTTTGTCGCGATGGGGGCGGTGTGGATTGCGATTCACGTGGCCGTGCTCTATGCCGCCACCCGGCTGCTCAAGGCGCCCATCTTCCTCGCCGCCACCGCCAGCATGGCCAACATCGGCGGCACGGCCTCCGCCCCCGTCGTCGCCGCGGCCTACCACCCGTCCATGGCCCCCGTCGGCCTCCTCATGGCCATCCTCGGCGGAGTCCTCGGCACACCCCTCGCCCTCTTCGTCGTCGCCGCCACCTGCAAGGCGATTAGTCAGGGATGAGGGATGAAAAGCAGGGCTGAGGGATGAGGTAGGAGGTTTGAGCAACGGCAGGGGTTGGAGTTGAGGGACGCGGTGTCGCGTTGCCTACGGGGCGTCGAGCATATATATGTATATCATTCGCCAACCCATTCGTTGCCGTTCATCCCTCATCCCTCATCCCTGCTGATCATCCCTTCGTTTAGAAGCACCAGGTTGTTCCGGTGCACGACCTCCTCGTAGGCGGTGCCGCCGAGCATTTCCAGGATCTCGGGACGGCGGCGGCCGCGGATGCGGTCCACGGTGACGCGGTCGTAGTTGACGATGCCGTGGGCGAGGGCGGCACCGTCGGGGGAGACGATGCGGACGACGTCGCCCTTGTCGAAGTCGCCGGTGGACTCCACGATGCCGATGGGGAGGAGCGAGCGGCCGCGCTCGACGAGCGCCGCCACCGCGCCCGCGTCGATGCGCAGATCGCCGAGCGGACGGTTATTCACCAGCCAGTGGCGGCGCCCATCGCCCGCGCGGCGGGGGCTGGTGGGAAGGAACAGGGTGCCCTCGAATTCGCCCGTCATCACGCGCTCCAGCACGCCATCCTCTGTGCCGTTCACGATCACCGTGGCGATGCCAAACTGCGTGGCATGGCGCGCTGCGGAGAGCTTGGTCGCCATGCCGCCGACGCCAAGACTGCTCCCCTCCGCGTGGACCAGTGCGTCAGTCTCCGCCGTCACGCGCTCGACCACGGGGATCACGCGTGCCTCGGGATCACAGGAGGGATTCCCGGTCATCAAGCCGGGAACGTTGCTCATAATCAGCAGGAGGTTCGCCTCCATCTTGGCGGCCACCATGGCGGAGAGCATGTCGTTGTCGCCGAAACGCAACTCGTCGATCGTGACCGTGTCGTTCTCGTTGATGATCGGGACCACGTTCTTCTGAAGCAGCGAATGCAGCGCGTGGCGCGCATTCAGATAGCGGCGGCGGTCGTCCATATCCCCGCGGTTGAGGAGCATCTGGGCCACGATCAGGCCGTGGCGGCGGAACTGGCCGCTGTAGGCCTCCATCAGCGCGCCCTGTCCGATGGCGGCGACCGCCTGAAGCTCGGGGATTTCCGTGGGGCGACGTGTCAGGCCGAGGATCCCGCGCCCTGCGGCGACGGCGCCACTCGAGACGAGGATCACTTCGCAGCCGAGTTTCTTGATCGCGGCGACCGAATCCACCAGCGCGCCGATGCGAGCGGCGTTGAGACCGCCCTCCTTCAGCGCCAGCACGTTGCTGCCGACCTTCAGCACAACGCGGTGGGGTACCGCGCCGCGGAAGGGCCAGCGCTTGGCGACCTCCATGCTAGTCGTTGTCACGCGGCATCACCCACCGATGCGGAAGTTGCACACGTCCCCGTCCTGCATCACGTATTCCTTCCCTTCGACGCGCAGCTTCCCAGCTTCCTTTGCCGCCGCCATGCTTCCCGCCGCCACGACGTCGTTGTAGGCGACGACCTCGGCGCGGATGAAGAGCCGCTCGAAATCGGTGTGAATCACGCCGGCGCACTGGGGCGCCTTCCACCCGCGGATGAAGGTCCACGCGCGGACTTCCTTCTCGCCGGCGGTCAGGTAAGTGCCGAGGCCCAGAAGGTGATATGCCGCGTGAACCAGACGGTCGAGGCCGCTCTCCTTCAGGCCAAGCTCCTCCAGGAACATCGTCTTCTCCTCGCCCGAGAGCTCCGCGATCTCGCTCTCCACCTTGGCGGAGATGGCGACCACCTCGGCCCCCATCGGCACCACGTGGGCGCGTACCGTGTTGACGAGGGGATGGTTGGACGTGTCGGCGATTTCGTTCTCGGCGACGTTGCAGACGTAGAGGATCGGCTTGGCGGTGAGGAGCTGATACGTCTTTGCCAGCGCGATCTCGTCGTCATTGGTCGCCGCCTTCAGCGCAAACTGCTCCTTCTCCAGCGTCGCGAGGATGCGCTTCTGGAACTCCAGCTCAACCTCAACCTTCTTGTCGCCGCGGGCGGCCTTGGCGGTGCGCTCGATGCGCTTCTCCATGGCGGAGAGATCGGCCAGGATCAGCTCCAGGTTGATCGTGATGATATCGTCGATCGGGTCGATCTTGCCGGAAACGTGGGTGATGTCGTCGTCCACGAAGCAGCGGACGACCTCGATGATCGCGTCCACGTTGCGGATGTGCTGGAGGAATTGGTTGCCGAGGCCCTCTCCCTTGGAGGCGCCGCGGACGAGCCCCGCGATGTCCACGAACTCGAAGGCCGTGGGGATCGTCTTCTGGGGCTTGACCATCTTCGTCAGGATTTCAAGGCGCGGATCGGGGACCTCCACCACGCCCACGTTGGGGTCGATGGTGCAGAAGGGGTAGTTTGCCGCCTCTGCCCCCGCCGCCGTAATGGCGTTGAAGAGGGTGGACTTGCCGACGTTGGGCAGTCCGACGATACCGGCCTGAAGGGGCATGGGGGGCGAATTCTCCTGTGTCTTGCCGGCGCGCGAAAAGGCTGCGCCAAGGGCCGCGCTTTGTGGCGCGCGGTCCCGCCCCGGTGCAATGGGATAGTTCCCCGGGCGTTTTTCCGCTGGCGCGCGGGGGGGCGGCCTCCCTTCAATCGCGGGCCCTTGGGGCGCGGGGTCCACGCGGCCACCGCACGAACGACGATTCGGAAGGCACCACACACGATGAACACCTACAAGATTGCGATCCTGCCGGGAGACGGCACCGGGCCCGAAGTCATGCGCGAGGGGATGAAAGTCGTCCGCGCCGCCGCCAAGAAGTTTGGCTTCGCCCTCAAGACCAAGGAATTCGACCTCGGCGGCGTCCGTTACAAGCGCACCGGCGAAACTCTCAGCGAGAAGACACTGGCGGAACTGCGCACCTACGACGCCATCTACCTCTCCGCCCTCGGCAGCCCCGAGTTCCCCGCCGGCGTCCTCGAGCGCGACATCCTCCTGCGCATGCGCTTCGAGCTCGACCAGTACGTGAATCTGCGCCCGTGCAAGCTGTATCCCGGCGTTAAGTCGGTCCTCGCGCGCAAGGGGCCGGAGCACATCGACTTCGTCGTGGTGCGCGAGAACACCGAGGGGCTCTACGCCGGCAGCGGCGGCATCCTCAAGAAGGGCACCCCCGACGAGGTCGCCATCCAGACCAGCATCAACACGCGAAAGGGCGTCGACCGCGTTCTGCGCTACGCCTTCCGCGCCGCCCAGTCGCGCCCGCGCAAGCAGCTCCACATGGTCGGCAAGAACAACGTGCTCACCTATGCCTTCGACCTTTGGACGCGCGCGTTCGAGGAAGTCGGCGCCGAATTCCCCGACGTGAAGCGCCACTATCACCACGTTGACGCTTGCTGCATGTACATGATCGACCAGCCGGAGATCTATGACACCATCGTCACCGACAATATGTTCGGCGACATCATCACCGACGTGGGCGGTATCATCCAGGGCGGGCTTGGCGTCGCCGCGTCGGGAAACATCAACCCCGACAAGGGCGGTGTCTCGATGTTCGAGCCCGTCGGCGGAACGGCCCCCCAGTTCACCGGACAGAACGTCATCAACCCGCTGGCCTGCATCCGCGCCGGCGCCATGATGATGGAACACCTGGGAGAGAAGAAGGCCGCCGCCGCCATCGAGGCCGCCGTGGCCCAGGTCGCCGGAGAGCTCCCCGGCCTTGGCGTCAACCAGATGGGCATCGGCACCGACGCCGTCGGCGACCGCGTCAAGAAGCTGGTCTCTGCGAAGAAGTAGTCGGCACAAAGACGAATAGGACAAGAGCGGCCACCTCGGTCGAGGTGGCCGCTCTTGTCTATACTGCTATACAGCGCGGGCGATTAGCCCAGCTTCTTGACCAAGTCCACAATGCGGCTGGAGTAGCCCCACTCGTTGTCGTACCAGGCCAGAACCTTGACCAGGTTGCTGACGACGTAGGTGCTCTTTGCGTCAACCGTGCTGGAGGCGGGGGAGTGGTTGAAGTCCGTGCTGACCAGCTCCTCCTCGGTGTAGTCCAGGAAGCCCTTCATCGGGCCCTCTGCGGCGGCCTTCAGGATCGCGTTCACAGTGTCCCGGTCCGTCGGGGCCTTCACTTCGGCCACGAAATCGACGAGCGAGACGTTGGGGGTCGGCACGCGGACCGAGAGGCCGTCGAGCTTGCCCTTCAGGTGGGGCATCACCTCTCCGATCGCCTTGGCGGCGCCGGTGGTGGAGGGGATCATGTTGATCGCGCCGGCACGCGCGCGGCGCAGGTCCTTGTGGACGAGGTCGAGGAGCTGCTGGTCGTTGGTGTAGGAGTGGATCGTCGTCACCAGGCCCTTCACCACGCCCAGCTTGTCGTCCAGCGCCTTCACCAGCGGCGCCAGGCAGTTCGTCGTGCAGCTTGCGTTGGAGATGATCTTCGCGTCGGCGGGGATGTTGTCGCAGTTCACGCCCATTACCACGGTGTAATCGACGCCCTTGCCGGGGGCCGAGATGATCACGCGCTTCACGCCGCCCTTCAAGTGCTTGCTGGCCGACTCCTTGTCGGTAAAGCGCCCCGTGGACTCGATGACATACTCCGCGCCCACCTGATCGTGGGGGAGCGCCGCCGGGTCCTTCTCCGCCGTCACGCGGATCTTCTTGCCGTTCACCACGAGCGCGTTGGCCTCAACCGTCACGGTCCCGTTGAAGCGGCCGTGCACGGAGTCATAGCGCAGCAGGTGCGCGTTGGTGTTCAGGTCGGCCAGGTCGTTGATGGAAACGACGTCCAGCCCCTTCTCCAGCGCCGCGCGGAATACGAGACGGCCGATGCGTCCGAAGCCGTTGATGGCGATCTTAATAGCCAAATAAGTGTCCTCCAAGAAGGGTGAGAGCGATGTAACCCGAACCAAAACCTGGGCGCCCACGTGGCCGAACAATCGTTTGCCGCCACGCGGGAAGAAGGCTGGGGAGCGGTGACGGGGGGGTCAAGGGGTAGGAGGAGTATCGCACGCCGCAACGGGAGGGTTTCCTTCTCGCCTCTCGATCAATCTCACCCCAGCTTCCAACCCATCTTCTGTTTGCTAGCAGCAACCCACCACCAACCCCTCACTCCAACTTCTTCGCCTGTCCATCCCCTTCCTCTCGCTCCGCCCCACCCCTCACAACTCAATCGCTGGCCCAAACTCCACAATAAGTCGCACTGTCCGCGCCTCGTTCGGCGGAAGTTCGACGTCCACTTGCACGGAGACGCCCACATCGCGGGGGCCGTCGGTTCGGCCGTCGTTGTTGTCGTCATGCTGGATCGTGCCGCGGAGTTGCGGGGGAATCTGGTATCCGGCGGCGCGCAGTCCGATGGCCTCGAAGGGGGCGGTGCTGCGCCAGTAGCCGGAGGCGCCCGCGGATTCTGCGATGCCCAGGAAGTGGTGGGGCGCGCCTTCCACTTGGAAGAGCAGTCCCGAGGCGCTCTCTGGCGCGCCGTCCTTGGGATGGTTGAAGGCCAGCAGAGCGCGCTCGCTCGGCTTGTTCGGCTTGGGCAGCAACGCCAGGCGGTCCTCGGAGGATGACGACCCCGCCGTTGTCAGATCCGTGTCGGTGAACCACACCATGCGGAGCGAGCGGGCATCGGGGCTGCTGTTGCGAAAAGTCCACGCGAGTTCGAGACGCGGGGTCTCCTCCCCGGTGAGGCTCACGACAAGGTCGGAGGTCAGCCAGTCTGTCTTGCCATAAGCCATCCCTTCGTTGCGGATCGAGTTCGGGGTGGTGGCCACCCGGCCATCGCGGATCCCGGCGCCGCGCCCTGTTGAGTTCGCCATGTAGGCATGTTCCCCGTCATGGATGACGGCGTTCATCGAGTAGATCGTTGTACCTGCCGCCGCGTTGGCCGGCGCGAACTGGGCATCGTCTGCGCCGATGACTCCGCGGCTGGAAATCCGGTTGATCGTCACGCGCGGATCAGCACCCGCCGAGGCGAGCTGGTGCGTCGCCACGGGCATGTCGTAGGGATTCCCCAGCAGGATGTTCACGATGCCATCGCGGATGGAGTTGATCTCGGTGCGCCCCCCATTGTTGAGGAGGATGATGGCCTCGCCGGTATCGGGAAAGTGCGCGAAGTAATTGTTGAATCCCGCATAGGAGCCCGAGTGGCCCATGTAGCGCACCTTGCGGCCCTTGGAATCCTCGGCCTCGATCACGTTCACGCCATAGCCATAGATTCCCTGCTGGCGGGTGAACATCCGGGCCTTCCATTCCTTGCCCAGCAGGACGTTCCGGCGCAGCGCCTGGTCCCACTTCAGCATGTCATTGGCGGTCGAGTACATGGCGCCCGCCGCGCGCCAGATGGTCATGTCCTGATAGCCCACGGGCTGGTAACTCCTGGCGCTGTCGAATGTATATCCCTGCGCGCGCCGCGGCATCAGCTTTGTGTGGCTATACGCGCCGGTGTCTGCCATGCCACCGCGCAGGGAGATGCGCTCATGCACCACCTGCTCCCAAGGCTTCCCGTCGATTTCTTCCAGGATCGCCCCCAGAATATAGTAGCCGGAATTGCAATAGGAGTATCGCTCGCCCGGCTCCGACTCCAGATCGCGCGAGCAGTACGTCTCCACGAAGGGGCGCATCTCGTGGTTGAGACGGCTCGGACCCGAGAAGAAGCCGCTGAACTCCGAGTAGTCGGGAATCCCCGATGTATGCGTCAGCAGGTGATGGATCGTGATCCGGCTGCCGGTGTCCTTTCGATACCATGGCAGGTGCTGATCGATGGTGTCTTCGGGGGTCAGCTTCCCCTCCTCGGCCATTTGCAGGATCATCAGCGCCGTGAACTGCTTGGTGATCGAGGCGAGTCGGAACTTCGTGTCCCCGTCTGGCCGGGCATCCCATTCGGCGTCGGCATAGCCGTAGGCCTTCTCGAAGATCACGCGACCATCGCGGGCGACTATCGCCATTCCGTTGAACATCCCCTCGTTGCGATAGGCATCCATCAAACGCTCGATGTCCGCTTTCTCCGGGGCCACGGTCGGTTCCGGCATGCCACGCGGCACGCTCTGGCAGCCGACGCCGCACCACAGAAGCATCACGACAAGCTGGCGGATGGGAAATTGCATATACATCCTCGAAGTTATTGGAAGGTGCTGGGCCGGGTCAGGAAGTGGCGAGGGGTACTACCTTCACCCGGGACGGGCAACGGCTAGTTTGCTCGCAGCGTGAAACATCGCCCCGATCCTCTCACCACCCGTCCCCCCACTCCAACTTCTTCGCCCGCTTATAGTCCTCCCTGTCGCTCCGGGATACCTTCTCGACAGCGAGCGTTCCCTCGCGCGTGCAGAGCGGGAGTTCCACGGCGGCCTTGTGGGCGTTGGCGGGTGCGATGATGCGGGGTGGGGTATTGGGGGCGGGGTGGCGCGTGGCGGCGAGGTAGGAGAATTTCTCGTCCTCGTAACCGAGGGCGCCGCCCTTGAGTTGGCGGTGCAGGCGCGTGCGGGGAAGGCGTTGGGCGAAGTGGCACCAGCTTGGGGTGCCCTCCATCGGGCAGGGGAGGGCGTGGGGGCACGGCGCGGCGAGATGGGCCCCGAGGGCGAGCAGGCGCCCGCGCGCGGCGAGGACTCCGTTGAACGCGGCGGGCGTGCCGGGCTCGACGAGGACGAGGGCCCCAGCCGTGGCAGACCACGCGCGGTCGATCAGGTCGCGTTGGGTGGTGGGGTGGAGTTCGTTGAAGGCGTAGGACACGACCACGAGGTCGGCGGTGGGGAGTTCCCCCGCGAGCGCGTCGCGCCTCAGCCACGTCGCCCCAGAAACGGCATGGCTGCCCGATGCGCGCGCCAGTCGCGAGCCGAGGGCGTGAAAGCCGGGATCGGCCTCGACGGCGGTGGCGTGGCTGAGAGTGGGAAACACCTCCACCGCCGCCCAGAGCGCCGTGCCGGGGCCCGCGCCGAGGTCGAGGATCGAGGCCGGAGCAAAATCCGGCATGGCCTCGGCCAGCCGCCCGAGGGCATTGCCGACCGCGGCAAACGTCGCGGGAACGCGCACGGCCAGATAAGCCAGGCGCTCCCCTTCTGAAAGCGGCCCACGCGCCGTGCCGGGATCGCGATAGCGCTCCGTCAGGCTGGCGGCGGCCCGGGCAAGGTTGGGCGTGCGGGCGGCGGAGATTTCCTCCTCGATGGCGGCGGCAAATTCAGTGGGGAGCATCGGTCAATATCCTCTTTCCACCGCAACGGGCGGTCCCTTCCCCCTTGCGGCGCAAGGCGGAATCCCCACAGAAACAAGTGTCGTCCCCATTCCGGAGGAGAGATAGCGCGCCCATGATCGAAATCCGTGGCGTTACCAAGATATACAAGGATCTGGTTGCGGTGAACAACCTGAACCTGACGATCAATCAGGGCGACATCTTTGGCTTCATCGGGCCCAACGGCGCGGGGAAGACCTCCACGATCAAGATTCTCGCAACGCTCCTCAAGCCGACCCAGGGCTATGCCATGGTCGGCGGCTACAACGTCCTGACCCAGGCCGACGAGGTGAAGCGCGTCATGGGCTACATGCCCGACAGCTTTGGCGTGTACGACGACATGCGCGTGTGGGAGTACCTCGATTTCTTTGCCGCCGCCTACAAGATCGAGAAGACCCGCCGCAAGCAGATCATCGACGACGTGCTGGCTCTCACGGATCTGTCGCACAAGAAGGACGACATGGTGGACGCGCTCTCTCGCGGCATGAAGCAGCGCCTCTGCCTCGCCAAGACGCTCGTGCACGATCCCCAGGTGCTGCTCCTCGACGAGCCCGCGTCGGGCCTCGATCCGCGTGCGCGCATCGAGCTGCGCGAGCTGCTCAAGGAACTCCGCAAGATGGGAAAGACGATCCTCATCAGCTCCCACATCCTCACGGAGCTCGCGGACTTCTGCAACACCATCGGCATCATCGAGCGCGGCAACCTGCTCTATGCGGGCGACATCATGGAGATCACCAATCGCCTGCGCGGCGGACGCGCCGTCGAGGTCAAGGTCCGCGAGGGATTCGAGCAGCGCGCCGAGGAGGCTTTCCTCAACAACAAAAGCATCGTGAAAGTCGATCGCGAGGGCGCCCTGCTCACCGTCAGCCTCCCCCTGGACCTTCAGGCCGACGCCGACGCCTTCGTCACCGACATCCTCGTCGAGAACGGCATCAAGTTCAACTCCGTCAAGGAACTCGAGATCGACCTCGAGGACGTGTTCATGCAGGTGACGAAGGGGATTGTTCAGTAGGGGGAATGGGGATTCGGGAATGGGATGCTGCGAGTAGTGTGATCCAAAAAACGCGATGGGGAATGGCCAAACGCTCAACGCCGAGCGAAGCACCATTCCCCATTCCCATTTCCCCATTCCCTACTTGTACAACAAATACTTCTCCCGCGCCGCCATGAAGGCATCCATGTTGGGCTTGTCGGCGGCGAGGATGGCCTCGGGGGTGAGCTTGTCCTCGGTGAGGCGCTTCCACGTGGTGGCGCTTCCGGTGAGCGTGCCGAAGCCTTCGGACGCCTTGTACTCAACGGGGTGGATTTCGTGGATCGTCTGGACCATGTGAAGGCCGGTGCGGACGCATTCCAGCTTCTCCCGGTCGGTGACGATGGCAAAGATGCCGCCGCACTTCTCGTCCTTGAACTTGTGATACGGCGCCGTGGGGGTGAAGGAGTAGGAGACGAAGCGGATGCCCGGGAGCGCCTTGGCATTCATCGCGGCGGCGACCTTGTCGCCATCCAGGAACGGCGCGCCATACATCTCGAAGGGGCGGTCGAGCCCGCGGCCCATGGAGAGCGAGGTGGTCTCCGATGCGCCGAGCCCGGGATACAGGATCGCGCCGTTCAGCGTCCGCATGTTGGGCGACGGGTTCACCCACAGCAGGCCTGTCTCGTCCCAGTACATATTGCGCTTCCAGTTCTTCATCTCGATGACCGTCAGGTCGCATCCAATTCCAAAGTGCTCATTGAACATCAACGCCAACTCGCCCACTGTCATGCCGTGGCGGGTGGGGATCGGGTGGATGGCGGTGTTCTTGCCCGCCAGTTCCTTTTCGCAGACGAGCCCATCCACGATGTGGCCGCCGATGGGGTTGGGGCGGTCGAGAACGATGAAGGCTTTGCCGTTCTCCTTCGCGGCTTCCATCGCCTTGGACATCGTGCCGATGTAGGTGTAGAATCGCGTTCCTATGTCCTGCATGTCGAAGACCAGCACGTCCACCTCGGTCAGCATTTCCGGCGTGGGCTTCTGGGTCTTGCCATAGAGGCTGTGGACCATCAGGCCCGTCTTCTCGTCGAGACCCGACGCGACCTTCTCGTCTGCGGTGCCGCGGATGCCATGCTCCGGGCTGTACAGCGCCGTCAGGTTCACCTTGGGCGATTCGTGAAAGATGTCGATGATCGACTTGTTGTCGCGGGTCAGGCCGGTGTGGTTGGTGATCAGACCGACTCGCTTGCCCTTGAGCGGCGCGAAGTTCTGCTGAATCAGGACGTCGATGGCGGGAAGCGTCTCGCCGCGCTGGGCCGACGCACCGACGCTTAGCCATGCCAGCATCGGCAGGAGCAGCAGGAGAGCACGAAAGCGGTTCGTCATAAGAGGGGGTCCTCCAAGGGGGTTGGTGCGAATCGGGTGCGATCATTGAGAATTGGCCCGCAGAGTGCTGCGATTGCCGCGATTGGGTTGCGCTGCAATTATTGGCCGCGGACTCACCCTCCGCACGTCGTCATCTCACAAGGGTAGCAGCCACCATCGACACTCCCGACCGCAAGAGCATAATGACCGACCTGCGGCGCTCCATTGCCACGGGGCGACTTGCCTACCAACGCGGCGAACGCGTGCGCCTGGGGGATCTGCTTTCCGGTCTTGGCGAGAGCGGCGGCGCGATGACGACGTTTTTGCTCGCGGCACCATTCGTATCCCCGTTCAGCCTTGGTCCCCTCACGGCGCCCGCAAGCGCGGTGATCTTTGTGGTGGGTTTTCAGATGCTTAAGGGACGCCTCGATTTTCCCATCCCAGCCAAGTACTTGGCCGTCCCCCTGCCCGCCAGCATTTTCCGCTTCATGCGCCGCGTTATCGCGCGGCTGTCGCGGTGGTTCCGTTGGCACCGGATCGCGATCCTGCCGGAAAACCCCCAAGCCGAGCGCCGCGATGTGCTTCGCATCTCTAGTGTCTTGGGAATCTTCGTCGGGGCCCTATTGCTTGCAGTGCCGGTTCCAATGCTACCTCTCACAAACACCTTCCCGGCGCTTGCGATCATGGCATTCAGCATCGCCCACCTGCGCCGCGGCCCGCGCGAGATGATCTGGGGCATCGTCCTCGCTGTTACCTCCGCTCTGATATTCGCAGCGCTTGGCCTGACGATCTTTCTTCTCGGCGCAGAGGGAATCGCGCACCTGCGAGAGTATTTCGGCTTATAGGGGCTCCTCCCAGGGCAGCATGGCCATCTTGGCCATGCCCCGCCAGCCTTCGACTTCAGATGGGCCCTCGGGTGAACTCACACGGGCAAGATGCGCCGTGTTACCGTGGTTGCCCTACCGCGCCAGCGCCAGCTCGTCCAACAGGCCCGACAGCTCGCGCACGGCTCCGCGGAATTCGCTGAACGCCCCCTGCAGCGCCGCCGGATCGGAAAGATTCACGCCCGCCTTCTTCACCGTATCCAGCGGGTCCATGCTGCTTCCCGATTTCAGGAAGCCCAGATAGGCATCCCGCCCCGCCGCGCCGGAGAGCACCTGGCGGTTGAAGATCTGGGCCGCGGTGAAGCCGGTGGCGTACTTGTAGACGTAGAAGTTGTAGTAGAAGTGGGGGATGCGCGACCACTCGCGCGCGATGCGCCTGTCGGCGGCCATGCGGGGGCCGTGATAGCGCGCATTCAGGTCGTAGTAGTATTCGTTCAGCGACTCCGCCGTCAGGGCGCCGCCCTTCTCCAGCCGCTCGTGAATCTCCAACTCGAACTCCGCAAACATCGTCTGGCGGAACAGCGTTCCCCGAAACGAATCGCACAGGTGGTTCAGCAGATACGCGCGCAGCGCGGGGTCGGATTTCGTCTCCATAAGGTGATGATGCAGCAGCGCCTCGTTGGTGGTGCTGGCAATCTCCGCCAGGAAGATCGGATAGCCGGAAAGGCGATAGGGCTGGGCCTCCGCGCTGAGTCGTGTGTGCATCGAATGCCCAAGCTCGTGGGCCACCGTGAACACGTCGCTCAGCGTGCCATGGTAGTTGAGAAGCATGAACGGCTTCTCGCCATAGGCCCCCGTCGAATAGGCGCCGCTGCGCTTCCCCTTGTTCTCGTACACGTCGTACCAACGCTCGTCGAAGGATGCGACGACACCCTTGTGATACTCGGGGCCAAGGGGGCGCGTGGACTCCACAATCCATTCGCGGCACTCCTGCCAGTCCACCTCCATGCTGAAGTCCGGTACGATCGGCACGTGGATGTCCCACACGTTCAGATCGCCCTCAAGGCCGAGCGACTTCGCGCGCAGGTCCAGATACTCGTGAAAAATCGGGAGCGCCTCGTTCACCGCCGAAATCAGCGAGCGATACACCGCCGTGGGTACATTGTCATTGAAGAGCGAAGCCTCCAGCGCGGTGCCGTATTTGCGGATCGTCGCATTGAAGACGTGTCCCTTCGTGTTCCCCGCCAGCAGCGCGCAGATCGAGTTGGCATGATCGCCATACCCCGCATAGATCGACGCAAAGGCATTCTGCCGCAGTGTGCGGTCGGAGCTGAGCAGCAGCGAGTAGAAGCTGCCGCTCGTCACCTCGTGCTCCTTGCCGTCGCCATCCAGTGCGGGGGCAAACTTCATGTCGGCGTTCGTCAGCTTGCCGAAGGCGTCGCGAGCGGTGGAGAATATCTCGCCCGCAAGACCGAGGAGAGTTTCCTCCTCGGTGGAGAGCGTGTGCGGCTTCTCCCTCAGCAGCAATTCCATCGAGCGCCGATGCGCTGCGAGCGCGGGCGCGTCGATCCACGCGCGAAGCGTCGCCTCGGGATTCATCAGGATTTCCGGCTGCACCCACGCACGCTCGCCGGCGATCTTCGCAAGCTGGCCGCGCATCCGGCTCATCCGCGCCTGGCTCTCGCTCGCGCCCGTGTCCTCGTCCTCGCGCATGTGGGCATACAGATAGACCTTGTCGATCAGCGGCCCCAGCGCGTCCTCCGCATCAAACACCGCGGCCACAGCCTCGGGAGAAGTCAGCTTTCCCTTCAACCCCTGAATCGGTTTCACCGCCTCGCCGAGCCGCCCAAAGTCCGCCTCCCACGCCTCGGGAGTTGCATACACGGATTCCACGTCCCACTTGCTGGGACGCTCGATCTGGTCGCGGGTGCGGAGGGG